>CAJPKS010000118.1:0-5854 GCA_905371285.1 Haemophilus sp. HMSC068C11
TGTATGCGGTTGATCACGGCAAAATGGCGGCAAGTTTGCATGATACCGGCAGAATTGAGCACTGTCCAGAAGACGGATTTAAATTCCAACCACCAAAACGCAAGCATATTGATTGGCTTGTGTGTGATATGGTGGAACAACCAAGCCGCATAGCCAATTTAATCGGAAAATGGCTGATTAACGGCTGGTGCCGAGAAACCATTTTCAACTTGAAATTGCCAATGAAAAAACGTTATCAAGAAGTGATGTTGTGCCTAGAAAATCTTGCAGTGATGTTGGCAGAAAAAGAACTGGAATTTGATATTCAGGCTAAGCATTTGTATCACGATCGAGAAGAGATTACGGTGCATATTGCATTAAAATAATTAAAATAGAAAAGCAAAGAGCGGTCAAAAAAACATTGAATTTTTTGACCGCTCTTTTATTTAAGCAATTATTTATTGGCTAAAATCACTGCACGAGTTGGGGCTTGATAGCCTTCGATAGTTTTACTGTGATTATTTGGATCTAAGAAATCAATCAAACTTTCATTTTCTAACCAATCCGTTTTACGCTGTTCTTCTAATGTTGTGGTGGCGACATCCACACAACGCACATTAGTAAAGCCGACTTTTTCCAACCAATTGATGAGTGCAGCAACAGAAGGAATAAAATATACGTTTTTCATTTTGGCATAGCGATCTGAAGGCACTAATACCGTATTCACATCGCCATCAACCACTAAGGTTTCTAAGACGAGCTCGCCACCTTTTACTAATTGATTTTTTAGTTGAGTGAGGTGATCGAGCGGTGATTTACGATGATAAAGCACACCCATTGAGAATACCGTATCAAATGCCGCAAGTGATTGCATTTCTTCAATGCCTAATGGGATTAAGTTAGCTCGTCGATCATTATTTAATAATTTTCGAACGGCCTCAAATTGGCAAAGGAAAAGTTCGGTTGGATCAATACCCACCACCATTTTTGCACCTTCACCAACCATTCGCCACATATGGTAACCGCTACCGCAGCCCACATCTAAAATGGTACGATCTTTTAATGGTGCAAGATGAGGCAAAACACGATCCCATTTGAAATCAGAACGCCATTCGCAATCTACATGAATATCAAATAAATGATAAGGTCCTTTTCGCCATGGCATCAATTGCTTTAAATGGTGGATAATGCGTTGTTTTTCACCCTCTGAAAGTGGGGAAGTGCGGTCAGATTTCACGGCATTTTTTAAATCAATAATATCTGCCTGCAAATCAGGGAGAAAATCCACGATTTTTGACCATTTGGCATAATCACCATGGGTTTGTTTTTCCCATTCTTTTAACTGCAAAGGCAACGTTTCTAGCCAAGCAGATAAATTGGTGGTGGCAATTTGCTGATAAAAAGGACGAAAATCAATCATTATTTTGCTTCCTTATAAGCTTTTTCGGCTTTCTCAAAGGTTTCTTTAACTTCATTTTCCGGTTCTCCAGACAGAAGAGAAACCACAATAATTGCTAGGCTAGCGAGAGCAAATCCAGGGATCATTTCATAAACATTAAACCACTCACTGGTTTTAGGAATGACGGATTTCCAAGCAAATACGACAACTGCGCCGACAACCATGCCAGCCATCGCCGCTGATGAAGTCATGCGTTTCCAGAATAAGGAGAAAAGCACCACAGGACCAAATGCAGAACCAAACCCAGCCCAGGCAAATTCAACGAGTTTTAGTACTTTGCTGTTTTCATCTTGCGCAATCCAAATGGCGATAGCGGCAATAACTAAAACCATTGCACGACCTAACCAAACTAATTCTTTTTCAGCGGCTTTTGGGCGAATAAACCCTTTATAAAAATCTTCAGTAATAGAGCTTGAAGAAATTAATAATTGTGCAGAAAGTGTGCTCATTACTGCTGCTAAAATCGCAGAAAGTAGAATACCAGCAATCCATGGATTAAAGAGCAATTTAGCCAATTCAATAAAGACTTGTTCTGGTTCATTATTTACCAAGCCAGCCACATTGGGGTTAGCAAAGAAATAAGGAATCCCGAAGAAACCGATACCAATCGCACCGGCGAGGCAAATCACCATCCATGTCATACTGATGCGGCGTGCTTTAATGAGAGATTTCACCGAGTAAGCCGCCATAAAACGCGCAAGAATATGCGGTTGACCAAAATAACCTAATCCCCAAGCCGCTAAACTTAATAAACCTAATGGCGTGGTAGAACTAAATAAATCGGTAAAGTCTTTATTCGCTGAGATTTCAGCTTGATGTAGCACTTCTGTAAATTGTGATGTATCACCCAAACTTAAACAGATGAAGAGCGGCGTTAAAATCAGTGCAAAAATCATCAATGTAGCTTGAATGGTATCTGTCCAACTTACGGCTAAAAAACCACCGATAAAAGTATAAATAATCGTTGCTAATGCACCGTACCAAATGGCTGTGGAATAGTCGACTGAGAATAGGTTTTGGAATAATTTCGCCCCAGCAACCACACCAGAACCACAATAAATAGTGAAGAATACCAGGATGATTGTTGCAGACACAATTTTTAAGAGATTATGTGATGTGCCAAAGCGATGGTGGAAATATTCCGGTAGTGTGAGAGCATTGTTGTTAAATTCGGTATAGATCCGTAAACGACCAGCTACGAGTAACCAGTTAAAATAAGCCCCGAGGATTAAACCAATGGCGATCCAACCTTCAACCAGGCCAGACACATACACCGCACCCGGCAAGCCCATTAATAACCAGCCGGACATATCAGATGCACCAGCAGACATGGCTGTCACAAAACTTCCGAGTTTACGGCCGCCTAAAATATAATCGGATAAGTTGTTTGTATAATAATAGGCAAGGACACCGATTAAAATCATGCCGAAAATATAAATACTAAAAGTAATAAGTGTTGGGTCTAAACCAAACATTAAATACCCCAAAAAAAGTCATGAAAATTTGAGAAAGGTCATATTTTACCTTATTTGGGTCTATTATTCTATTTTCCTTTTCGATAGACTTATACCATTAAAACTAAGGTCGAAAAAATGAATTCTGTTGAATTATTAATGAATGTTACGCCCAATGAAACCCGCGTTGCGCTGGTGGAAACGGGCGTTTTAAAAGAAGTTCATATTGAACGTCAAGCCAAACGTGGCATCGTGGGGAATATTTATAAAGGGCGAGTAACCCGTGTTTTACCGGGGATGCAGTCCGCGTTTGTGGATATCGGTTTAGAAAAAGCCGCATTTTTACATGCTTCCGATATTGTCTCACATACCGAGTGTGTGGATGTGAACGAACAAAAGCAATTCCGAGCAAAAAGCATTTCTGAACTCGTACGCGAAGGGCAAGATATCGTAGTACAAGTGGTAAAAGATCCTTTGGGCACAAAAGGTGCAAGATTAACTACCGATATTACCTTGCCTTCTCGTTATCTCGTCTTTATGCCTGAAAATAGCCATGTTGGTGTCTCACAACGTATTGAAAGTGAAGAAGAGCGAGCAAGATTAAAAGCGCTTGTTGAGCCTTTTTGTGATGAGTTAGGCGGCTTTATTATTCGTACTGCTACCGAAGGTGCAACAGAAGAAGAGTTACGCCAAGATGCGGAATTCCTAAAACGTTTATGGCGTAAAGTACTTGAGCGTAAAGGCAAATATCCAACCCGTTCTAAAATTTATGGCGAACCCGCATTACCACAACGTATTTTGCGTGATTTTATCGGTGCCAATTTAGAGAAAATTCATATTGATTCCAAACTTTGTTTTAACGAAGTCAAAGAATTTACCGATGAATTTATGCCGGAATTAAGTGAAAAATTAATGCTTTATACAGGCAGTCAGCCGATTTTTGATATTTATGGTGTAGAACGTGGTATTCAAAATGCCCTAGAGAAACGCGTGAATTTAAAATCGGGCGGCTATCTCATTATTGAGCAAACCGAAGCCATGACGACCATTGATATTAATACGGGGGCATTCGTCGGCCATCGAAATTTAGATGAAACAATTTTTAACACCAATATTGAAGCCACTAAAGCCATTGCTCAGCAACTGCAACTGCGTAATTTAGGTGGTATTATCATTATTGATTTTATTGATATGCAAACCGATGAGCATCGCAATCGGGTGATTGAATCCTTGGAAGAAGCGCTATCGAAAGATCGCGTAAAAACGAATGTGAATGGTTTTACTCAACTTGGCTTAGTGGAAATGACGCGTAAACGTACTCGTGAAAGTTTAGAACACGTTTTATGTGATGAATGCCCAACTTGTCAAGGTCGTGGACGCGTGAAAACCGTCGAAACGGTATGTTATGAAATTATGCGTGAGATCATTCGAGTTAACCACTTATTCTCAAGCGAACAATTTGTGGTTTATGCCTCTCCAGCCGTGGCGGATTACTTAATCAAAGAAGAATCGCACGGTTTATTGCCAGAGATCGAAATGTTCATCAGCAAACAAGTTCAAGTTAAAACAGAGCAGTACTACAACCAAGAACAGTTTGATGTGGTGGTGATGTAAAAAATGAAAGTGCGGTCAAATTTGACCGCACTTTTTACTTTAACTACTTCAATCTTTCTAACTGTTGAATAATGGTTTCATCAGGTTGTGATTGGATTTTTCGCATACGCATAAAGAGTAAAGCGGCGGCAATGGTTAATGCAATGATAAATGCAACCCAGAAACCTTTTGCGCCGATGCTTGGAACAATCCAATCCGTGCGGGAAAGAATATACCCAGCTGGAATACCCACGCCCCAATAGGCAAGTAATGTGATGTAAAGAATAATTTTAGTGTCTTTATAGCCACGTAAAATACCGCTCACGACGACTTGCACTGAATCTGAAAATTGATAAATCGCCGCCATCGCTAATAAGCTGCCTGAAAGGGCAATAACGGTAGCATTATCGCCTACAATTAATGCGGCAATCTCTGCACTAAATACCCAAATCACCAACGCCAATACACTTGCCGCAATCAAGCCAAGAATAATAGCTGCATGAGCCATGATTTTGGCTTTTTGTGGTGCATGATTACCCAGTTCTTGAGCCACTAAAATGGTTGCAGCCATGGCAATAGACATTGGGAACATAAAGGCTACGGCACTGGTATTTAAGGCAATTTGGTGGCTGGCGACCACATCAGCACCTAATGGGGAAAGTAATAAACTACTTAAGGCAAAGAGTGAGACTTCACTACATAGTGCAATCGCGATCGGCAAGCCAAGTGCGGTCAATTTTTTTAATGTTTTGATGTCTGGCTTTTCAATAATCTTTTCAAAGACTTTTAAACTACGTTCATTATAGTTTTTGGCTGAATAGGTAATCATCAAGATTGCCATCGCCCAGTTAACAATAGCTGTTGCCACACCACAACCGACACCGCCCAATGCAGGCGCACCAAATTTGCCGTAAATAAACATATAATTCAGCGGAATGTTCAGCATTAACCCCATGAAGGTAATCACCATGGCGGGTTTTGTTTTGGCAATGCCATCATTCAAACAGCGGAAATTAATCAACAATAAATAGGCAGGTAAGCCCCACACCATCGCACGCAAATAATTCATCGTCACATCTGCCATGTGAGCATCCATATTCATAAACTGTAATATGAAATCATTATGATAGATGATGAGTGCAAGGGGTATCATCACTAAAAATGAAATCCAAAGGCCTTGTCTCACTTGGTGAGCAATGCGATGGCGTTGTCCTGAACCATTTAAATAGGAAATTGTTGGTGGCAAGGCGAGTAATAAGCCTTGTCCGAAAAGTACTAAAGGTAGCCAAATAGAGGCACCAATACCGACACCGCCTACATCAGCCGAGCTCACACGCCCCGCCATAATCACATCTACGGTGCCCATGCC
>CAJPKS010000119.1:0-5844 GCA_905371285.1 Haemophilus sp. HMSC068C11
TATCCAAAACACCTTCAATTCCAACCGCACTTTTCACGCGTTTGGCTAAAGGCAACGTGAAATTGCCCATGCCGCAGAATAAATCTAAGACATGATCATCCTGATTCAAATCAAGCCAATCTAAAGCCGTCTCAACCATTTGCTGATTTAGATGGGTATTCACTTGAATAAAATCGCGGATATCAAAAGATAAACGAATACCGTCTAACGCATAATAAGGCATTTCACCATGCACAAGTTGGATGTTTTGATCATCTTGCAGAAACAAATTCACAGCATTTACGCGTGCAAACTCGAGCAACAAAGTGCGGTCAGTTTCGGCTAAATTTCCTTTGTAACGTAACAACATGGCTACGCCATTATCCGCTGAAACTAATTCAATATGCCCTAATTGTTTCGGGGTTGAATATTTAGCCCAAAGTGCGCTCAATTTGGGGATAAGATGATTAATCGCAGGCTCTGCGACTAAGCATTGCTGAATACTCACTAGCTGATTGGAGTTTTTCTGACGAAATCCCATTTCAACGGTTTTGTTTTTAGCATTCCATAGCAAACTTAATCGTACACGACGGCGATAGCCCCATTGTTCGCCACAAATCATTGGCATTAATTGAATAGGCTCTGCCTGCAGTTTACTTAATCGAGAAAAAAGGGCTTTCTCTTTCGCTTTACGTTGCATTTCCACAGGAATATGTTGGCCTTGACAACCACCACAACGTCCATAATAACGACATTGTGGCTCAACACGCTGACTACTCTTTTGTAACCACTTTTGCGCCGTGGCTAAACCATATTGACGCTTTTCATCAGTCACTACCGCTTCCACTTTTTCCATTGGCAAAGCATTTTCAATGAACCAGGTTTTACCTTGAACTTTGGCGACACCTAACCCTTGATAATCTAAATCCTGAATCTCAGCGATAACTTTTTGGGTGGTTTTCTGTTTTTTTTGTGGAGCGTAAAGTAAAGCCATGATGGTGTATTAATCTGTTTATATCAAAGAAAGGATTATTTTAAATAAAGCACGTTTTGCGTAAATAACTCTCGACTTTTCAGCGGCTTATCGCCTAAATAAGGTTTGAGCGCGATTCGAGTAAAGCGCTTTGCTGCTTGCAAGACGGACTCATCGGTGAATTCCAAACGGTCAAAAGCAAGCAAATCTCGCCCATAAAAGGTTAAGTTATCTTTCACTAACGAGGCGATAAAACCCTTTTCCGCACGATATTGGTAAGTCATCGATTCATCTACTGGTAAACCTGATCCTGCACAATGCAAAAAATCGATACCATAACCTAAGATTTTAAGTAAATGAAATTCAAATAGACGCAATGTAGGCTCAACCTGTGGTTGAGTGGCTAAGCCTGTTAAGCATTGAAGATAATGCTGAAAAAGTTGTGGATTGGCCGTTTCGGGCTCGATCACTCGAGTAATCAGCTCATTTACATAAAACCCGCTATATAAAGCCGTTTGCTGCAAAGGCAACGTAATTGCTGCGGGCTCTGCTTTCGTGAGTGTTTTTAATGCGCCTTTTCCTGACCAACGAAGAAGTAATGGCGTAAAAGGCTGTAAGACAGATTTCCATGCCGAACGTTTTGCACGTGCACCTTTTGCAATAACCGTCAAACGCCCCGTCTCTTCAGTGAATAAATCCACTAAAAGGCTGGTTTCACTATAAGGACGACGATGTAACACAAAGCCGCGTTGGAGATCCATACAAGAATTATTTGCCTGATTTTAATTCACTTGGTTGTTTCACACAGCGTTCAGCAAGCACTTCACCTACGCTAGTTTGTAATTGACTGAAGTCATCACGCTCCTGCCAATACCAACGAATATTCGCATAATTTCTCCCACGCTCAGAAATCACTCGTGTCAATTTTTCGGTTACATCATTAAAAGTAACGGTCACCTGACTGAGTGTTTTTTTACTTTTCTGCTTTTGCTTGGTATGAACCACACTCACTTCTTTATTGCCTTTACACAAATAAACCGTCGCAGAACCCTTTTGGGATTTTTTATCAACAGTTTGCACTTTCATTTTCTGTGGTGCTGGCTTGCTTAATTCAACATTTTGTGAACAAGCGGAAAGACAAAGTGCGGTCAAAATTACGCTTAATTTTTTTAACATGAATTCTATTTCCATCAAGGGTTGTTTATGATTGCTCACTTTGCGAAATGAGCAAGGATAAACAATCTTATCTAGAAAAATGGGCGATTACTCGCCCACTAAAAATTATTTTTTATACTGATATGAACCATCGGCTTGACGAATGAACTTGCCGCCATTTGATAAACGAAGCTCACTCACTCGACCTTGACTATTCACTGAAACCTGTACTTTGTCACCAGGTTTGAAACTGCTTAATGCATTACCTGCACCGCTTGCTTTTGTCATGGCATTCACATCTGAAATATTCAATTTATTATCACGGAATACTTGCATCAGTGAAACACCTTGAGGCACAGTTAATGTTTTTGTTGCACCTGTTGAAGCGGTTTGTGCTGCTGGTTCAGCTGCTTTCACCGCATTGTGGGTTACTGATTTCGCTTCCACAATTTGAACCTTACTGTCTTTAGTCGCAACCGGTTTTGCTTCTTGAATTTTGCTTGACTCTTTTTTCACGGTTTGAGTCGGCTGAACTGTTGCTTTTTCAGCTACAGGTTTAGGTTGTTTTTTCTCTTGAACCACCGATGTTTGTTCACGACGAGGTTCTGCTTTATGCTCAACTGTTGCGGTATGTTTTTCTACAGCTGGTTGTACTGTTTTCACGGGTTCTTTAACTGGTGCAGGAGCAACAGCTGGTTGAACCAGTGCTGGTTGAGTTGCTGGTTGTTGAGCAACAGTTTGTTGTGCAGGCTCTGCAGGTTGTGATTTTGCAGCATCTGCTTTATCGCCTACGTACTCCATGGCTGGAGGTGTATCTGATTTAGCGTCATTTGCTGTTTGTTCCGTTGTTGCCGGCGCTGCATTGTTATTGTTATCTAATACAGTGGTTTCAACCGGTTGAGACTGATCCAATGATTGGAATTGAACCGGAATTTCATTGCTGTTTTGTTGTTCAAAAGACTCTACCGTATCTGAGTTTGGTTTTAGGGTGAAGAAAATGATCAGCAAGACCACTAACCCCAAGATAGCAATAAATAAACGGCGATGTTTTTCTGGTAACATTTGTAGAACCTTCCATTTTTCAGGTGATTTCAAGCTTGCTGCTGCAGCTGTTGCTGGTGCAACTGTTTCTGCTTGAGTTTTCACTTCTTCCACAATCTCTTCTGCAGGTGAATTTTCAAAAATCACTTTTTCTTCCGCTGCGTTTTCTACTTGAACATTTTCAACGGGCTCTTGAGCACCGAAAGCACTTGATTGCACTGATTGTTCAGTATTTTCACTTTGGAATGTTTGAGAAGGTGAAAAAGGTTGGCTTGCTGCCGCACCAAAAGTTGGTTCGCGACGAACATGGAATTGTGTATCAGGCTGTTCTTTTTTACCAAATAAACCTTTGGCTTTATCAAAAATTGAGCTACTTTGTTGAACCGGTTTTCTTGGTGTCACAGAGTCAGAGTGATTAAATCCTAAATCTAATTCATTTTGAGATGAATTGTCGTTAGGTTGATTTTTATTATCCACGGTATTACCTCGATTTGCTAAACTAAAGATCGCACAAAAGTGCGGTGAAAAATTGAATCGTATTTTATCGGATCTTACGCTGTGTATAAAGTCTTATTTGGCTCTCCACCGATTTCTCGTGCTAATTTGGGTACTAAATAGCCAGAAGTGAGTGCCTGCAATTCTCTATAAATTTGTAAGGCACGCTCATCCGAGATATAGAAATGGCTCGCCCCCTGCACTTTATCCAATAAATGCAAGTAATAAGGCAGAATACCCGATTGAAACAACTTATCGCTCAATACTTTTAATATATATGGGTTATCATTCACATCTTTTAAAAGGACTGATTGATTGAGTAAGGTAACTTTAGCGCCTACCAGTTTTTGCATAGCCAAAGAGAGCGCCTCATCAATTTCATTTGGGTGATTGATATGCGTTACAAACACCGCTTGTAATCGGCTTTTTAGCAATAAATCACAAAATTCATCCGTAATGCGATCTGGAATCACGACTGGCAAACGAGAGTGAATACGTAAGCGCTGTAAGTGCGGTATTTTTTCAAGGCGTTCTAATAGCCATGCCCATTCACTATCCTTTGCCATCATCGGATCGCCACCCGAAAAAATCACTTCTTCAATTTCTGAATGGGTCGCAATATAGTCTATTGCTTGTTGCCAACTCGTTTTATTGCCTGGGTTTTGATCATAAGGAAAATGGCGACGGAAACAATAGCGGCAGTTAACTGCACAGCCCCCTTTTGCCATGAACAGCAAGCGATTTTGGTATTTATGCAGAATATTAGGCACGGCATTTTTTTGCTGTTCATCTAAAGGATCTTGGCTAAACCCTTCGGCCTCAATAAATTCTTGTTGAGCCGTCATCACTTGTAAAAAAAGTGGATCTTTCGGATTCCCTTTTTCCATTTTTTCAACAAAAGGCAAAGGCACTCGCATAGCAAAAAGTTTACGAGCAGTGACATCCTCGGCAAAATCTTCAACAGACAAATTTAAGGTTTTTAACAAGATTTTCGGATCAGAAATCGCATTTTTTAGGGTTTCTAACCAATTTTGTTCTTCTCTAATCGCAATATTTCGGGTTAAAATACGCACTTTCAAACAATCTCTATTTTTTAGGATATTTTTAATATGGCTACATATACTACCAGTGATTTCAAACCAGGTCTAAAATTTATGCAAGACGGTGAGCCTTGTGTGATCGTTGAAAACGAATTCGTTAAACCAGGTAAAGGCCAAGCTTTTACTCGTACTCGTATTCGTAAATTAATTTCAGGCAAAGTATTAGATGTAAACTTCAAATCTGGTACTTCGGTTGAAGCTGCTGATGTTATGGATCTTAACCTGACTTATTCATACAAAGATGATGCATTCTGGTACTTCATGCACCCAGAAACATTTGAACAATACTCTGCTGATGCAAAAGCAGTGGGTGATGCAGAAAAATGGTTATTAGACCAAGCAGATTGTATCGTGACTTTATGGAACGGTGCGCCAATTACTGTCACTCCACCAAACTTTGTAGAATTAGAAATCATCGACACTGACCCTGGTCTTAAAGGTGATACTGCAGGTACAGGCGGTAAACCAGCAACATTAAGTACTGGTGCTGTGGTGAAAGTCCCTCTTTTCGTTCAAATCGGTGAAGTAATTAAAGTCGATACTCGTTCAGGCGAATACGTTTCTCGTGTGAAATAATCTTTCATTGAGAGATAAAAAGAGCGGTCAATATTTGATAAATATTGGCCGTTTTTTATTGCCTGCTCATTAGTTTCATAGAGATAAAAAATGCGGTTATTTCTAACCGCACTTTGATTGATTATTTCGATTTTGAGCCTTCTAACTCTAAAGAAGGTTTTCTATCTGAGTTCACACAAATGATTTGTGCCGCCGCATAGAGCGTTGTGTTAGGTTTTAAGCTAATTGTGTATTTCTCTTGTTTTTTCGGTGCAGCACGCAAACCTTCGCCCCAGAAATCATCATAAAAATCAGTACGAACTTGAGTTAAATGGTAGTTCTTACAGTTTAAGATTTTATATTGGCGAACAGAACGTGCATAACGTCTTTTCTCATTTGGATACACATATAAACCTTTATCCAAATTCACCACCGCATCAAAATGCACTTGGTTTAAATCTTGGTTGTCCACCCAAATTGAATCGGTATCAATGTAGTAATTTTTATCTTTTACTAATCGAACATACCCCACTCTATCTTTTGAAG
>CAJPKS010000120.1:0-5839 GCA_905371285.1 Haemophilus sp. HMSC068C11
AAGGTGAAAATGATCAGATTAATGATGACGAAGAGAAAAATTGGATATAAAGGAGAACGTGTTTGTTTCATTTTGACACTCATAAGTCCTGAAGGTATCGCTACCCTTTGATTAATTTAAAGCACGTGAATGCGCCATTCCTTCCATAGACAGATAAAAAAACTCAAAGTGCGGTTAAAAATATCATCATTTTTGACCGCACTTTGGAAGAGAAAGATTAAGCTGCAACTAATGCTTTTAATTGTTTTTCATAAGCTGCCCAATCGGTAATTGGACGTGTTGCTACACCTGTTTCCATCGCTTTTTTCGCTACCGCAGAAGAGACAGTAAATAATAAGCGTGGATCAAATGGTGTTGGAATCACATAATCAGGTCCAAAAGATAACGCACCATAATTAGCAATAATTTCTAACGGAACTGGTTCTTTCGCAAGACTTGCAATTGCATGAGAAGCCGCTAATTTCATTTCCTCATTAATCGCTGTTGCACCTACATCTAAAGCACCACGGAATAAGAATGGGAAACAAAGCACATTATTAACTTGGTTTGCAAAGTCTGAACGACCAGTACAAACAATCGCATCCGGACGTACTGCTTTCGCTTCATCTGGGGTAATTTCAGGCACAGGGTTAGCTAATGCAAGAATTAATGGATTTTCTGCCATGGTTTTCACCATTTCAGGTTTTAATGCACCTGCTTTAGAGCAACCTAAGAACACATCGGCTCCCTTAACGGCATCCGCTAATGTACGCCAACCATTATCTTCAATGGCGTAGAATTGTTTGGTTTCATCCATGTTATCGCCACGGCCTTTGAAAATCACACCTTTAGAGTCACACATGGTGATATTTTCTTTTTTGAAACCTAATGCACGAAGCAAGTTAGTACAAGCAATAGCAGAAGCACCAGCACCATTTACGACTAAGCGAACATCAGCAATGTTTTTACCAATAATTTCTAAACCGTTTAATGCTGCTGCACCGACGATAATAGCTGTACCATGTTGGTCATCATGGAATACCGGAATTCCCATACGTTCACGCAACGCTTTTTCAATGTGGAAACATTCCGGTGCTTTGATATCTTCAAGGTTAATGCCACCAAAAGTAGGTTCTAATGAAGCAATAATATCGATTAATTTATCTGGATCATGTTCATTGATTTCAATATCAAATACATTGATGCCGGCAAATTTTTTGAACAATACCCCTTTCCCTTCCATAACTGGTTTTGAGGCGAGTGCACCAATATTTCCTAAACCTAATACCGCTGTACCATTTGAAATCACGGCCACTAAGTTAGCGCGAGCGGTATAACGGCTTGCAGCAGAAGGATCTTTTTCAATTTCCAAGCAAGGCTCTGCAACACCAGGAGAATAAGCAAGAGCTAAATCATGTTGGGTTTCTAGCGATTTGGTTGGGGTAACGGCAATTTTCCCCGGAATTGGGAATTCATGAAAATCTAATGCGGCTTGGCGCAATTGTTCGCTCATATAAAAATACTCCATTTTCACTTAGGTTAAATAAAATTTGCGCCATTATACTCTCTTTTTAAGAGAATTTTGTGACATACCGCAAAAATTTTACAAATTTATTACAAAATATGAGTGAAATCGACCGCACTTTTTGTCTTTTCTTCACATTTTGAGCCAAAAACGTTACTATGTCGCAAAAAAACATGCAGGATGTAAATAATGAGTTTATTTTCTAAATTTAGAAGTGCCATCAATAAATTACAACGGAAAGCGATTAACAAAACCTTCCAAAAACGGTTAACCAACCAAGGCATGTCAGTGGTTTCTGCAAACTGTGTCGGTGCATTTATTTTGCACGACCTCAATCAGCCTTTTAATTCTCCGTTTGTTAACCTTTATTTAGACCCTAGCGATTTTGTTCGCTATCTACAGAACATCACATTCTATCAAGCACAACCGCTTCAATTTATACAAACAGAAAAACCATATCCTGTTGGTTTATTAGGTGATCTTAAGGTGCACTTTATGCACTACCACTCCGAACAAGAGGCTCGGGAAAAGTGGGAAGCACGATCACAGCGTTTAAACCTCGATAACTTGTTTATTATGATGACAGATAAAGATGGTGGAAAAGGTGCTAAATATGAAGACTTGCAAGCCTTTGATAACTTGCCTTATCCAAACAAAGTCGTATTTACCCACAAGCCATATCCCGAATTAAAATCAGCTTTCTACATTAAAGGCTTTGAAAACGAAGGCGAAGTGGGCGATTTATTTACTTTTTCCGGTTGGAATGGCGAAAAATATTATGATCAGTTTGATTACGTCAGCTGGTTCAATCAAAAATAAGAGTTTACGATGCGACTAGATAAATTTATTGCCGAGAATACCGGTTTAACCCGTTCACAAGCCACCAGGGCCATTCGCCAAAGTGCGGTCAAAATTAATGGTGAAATTGTAAAAAATGGGGCGACCAAAGTTAGCCAAGAAGATGAGATTTATTTTGAAGATGATTTATTGCCTTGGGTAGAAGAAGGCCAATATTTTATGTTGCATAAGCCACAAGGCTACGTTTGCTCTCACGATGATGGTGACTACCCTACTATTTATCAATTCTTTGAACCGCCTCTTTCTGGCAAGTTACACAGCGCTGGCCGATTAGATGTGGATACCACAGGACTCGTGCTATTAACGGATGATGGTCAATGGTCACATCGTATTACTTCACCAAAGCATCAATGCGAAAAAACCTATTTAGTGACCTTAGCCGATCCAGTTGAAAACCATTATGCTTCAGCTTGTGAAGAAGGCATTCTGTTACGTGGCGAAAAAGAACCGACTAAACCAGCAAAATTAGAAGTATTAGATGATTACAACGTGAATCTGACTATCTCTGAAGGGCGCTATCATCAGGTGAAACGAATGTTTGCTGCACTTGGTAATAAAGTCGTTGCGCTACACCGTTGGAGAATAGGTAACGTTGAATTAGATGAAAGCTTAGAAGAAGGCGAATTTCGTCCACTCACTCAGGAAGAAATCGACAATTTAGTGAAATAATATGAGCCAAAATATTAAACCTACTTTTATCTTTATTGCCACGCTCGGCATCCTCTCGATGCTACCGCCTTTGGGTGTGGATATGTATATTCCGTCCTTTTTAAATATTGCTGAAGACTTAAATATCAACTCCGAGCAAGTTCAGCACACGCTGACATTCTTTGCTTACGGCATGGCAGCAGGGCAATTATTCTGGGGACCATTTGGTGATAGTTTTGGTCGCAAACCGATTATTTTATTAGGTGTCATTATTGGTGCCATTACAGCCATTATTTTAACCGGTATTCACTCTATAGGCAGTTTCACTGCACTGCGTTTCATTCAAGGTTTCTTTGGTGCAGCCCCCGTTGTGCTTTCTGGGGCGTTATTACGGGATTTATTTAGCAAGGATCAACTCTCTCGAGTCATGTCCACCATCACGCTTGTCTTTATGATTGCGCCGCTTGTTGCACCTATAATTGGCGGATATATCGTGAAATATTTCCACTGGCATATGATTTTTTATGTAATTGGCATCATGGGATTTCTTGCGGCATTGCTCGTCTTTTTTGTTATTCCCGAGACCCATAAACAAGAAAACCGTATTCCCCTGCGTCTTAACATCATTGCCCGTAACTTCATAACGCTTTCTAAACAAAAAGAAGTGTTAGGTTATATGGCTGTGGCTTCTTTTGGTTTTGGCGGTTTATTTGCTTTCGTCACTGCGGGATCGATTGTTTATATCGGTATTTATGGCATTCCAGTCGACGAATTCGGTTATTTCTTTATGATCAATATTGCCATCATGACAACGGCCTCTTACCTCAATGGGAAATTTGTATTGAAATTAGGTGCTGAAACCATGTTACGAATTGGTATTGCCGTACAATTTATTTCAGGAATCTGGCTATTTTTAACCGCACTTTTTGATTTTGGTTTTTGGTCAATGGCAATTGGTGTGGCCTTTTTTGTCGGTCAAAACCCATTAATCTCATCCAATGCTACCGCCTCTATTCTAGAAAAATTCCCAACGATGGCAGGAACCGCAAATTCATTAATGGGAAGTGTACGTTTTGGTGTCGGCGCTGTGATGGGTTCCTTGGTAGCGAGCTTTAAAATGGAAACCGCTGCACCAATGCTCTATACAATGACAGCTTGCGTGGTCATTTCAGCCCTCTCTTATTACTTCCTGACTTATCGAAATGAACGATAAAGTGCGGTCAATTTTAAAATCAATTTAAAACAATAAAGGCGGGACTCCCCGCCTTTGTCATATTCCATCAAAATTTATTTCCAAATTCGATGATCTAATACTCGTTTTTTAATTTCAGGATAAAGGTCTATTTTAAATTCGGGCTCTTTTCCTTCTTTTAATTGGCGTTGATAATCCTTCATTAACTTCCACACAATCGGGGAAAGTAAAACGATCGCGACTAAGTTAATAATTGCCATCACAGCCATCACAGTATCCGCAAAATTCCACACAACATTACCTGATTTTACCGAACCGAAATAAACGAAGAATAATACCGATAAACGGAATGCCCATACAAACCAAGGTTTATTTTTAATAAAGCGAATGTTACTTTCTGCGTAAGCATAGTTACCGATAATAGAGGAATAAGCGAAAAGCAATAAAATGAAAGCTAAGAAGTGTACGCCAAACTCCCCAACATGATAACGCAATGCGTTTTGCGTTAAGGAAATACTTTTCAGTGTTTCACTGCCATAGTTATCAGAAAGCAGAATAATTACTGCCGTACAAGTACAAACGATCATGGTATCTACAAACACACCAAGCATTTGTACTAAACCTTGGCTTACTGGATGTTTTACATGAGCTGCAGCCGCAGCATTCGGTGCTGACCCCATACCCGCTTCGTTAGAGAATAATCCCCGTTTGATCCCCATCATCATAGCTTTAGACACAAGAGCACCAAACATGCCACCTGCTGCAGATTGGAAAGTAAAAGCACTTTTGTAAATATTGGCGATTACCGTCGGAATCATATCAATATGCATGCCTAAGATAATTACAGCCATGATTAAATAAAAGAGTGCCATCATCGGTACTACGCTACTAGAAATGGTCGCAATACGTTTTACACCACCAAAAATAATTGCAGCAGTTAATACCACTAAAAACAGACCTACATATTCACCTTGCCAATCCCAAGCATTTTTAGTTGCTTCTACGATTGAGTTTGCTTGAACCGAATTAAATGCAAAACCAAAAGTAAAAATAAGTGATACCGCAAACGCTACCGCTAAGCAACGTGATTTTAAACCTTGTGTAATATAGTAAGCGGGGCCACCACGGAAAGAACCATCTTTATCTTGAATTTTGAATACCTGTGCTAAAGTCGATTCTGCAAAAGCACTCGACATACCAATAAATGCCGTTACCCACATCCAGAACACCGCACCTTCGCCACCAAGTGCAATGGCTGTTGCCACACCACTGATATTACCTACGCCAACTCGACTAGCAAGCCCGGTTGCAAAAGCTTGAAATGGCGTTAAAGAATTTCCCTCTGCTGCGCGTCCAAACCACATTTCACGTATACTTGTAGGGAAAAGACGTAACTGCACTACCCCTGTAATAATGGTAAAAAATAGACCGACACCTAATAAAATAACAATGGTGATATTCCATAATGGCTCGTCAAAATGCTCGATAACCCATGTCAATCCTTGTTCAATCCAGTTCCCAAATTCTGTCAACATAAAAACCTCACTTAAAAAAACCATATCCTGATTGTAAATAGACAAAAGAAAAAATCCAGTTTTCTTAAAGAAAAACTGGATTTCCATCCTATAATATAAAAT
>CAJPKS010000121.1:0-5794 GCA_905371285.1 Haemophilus sp. HMSC068C11
GTATGTCACTTAGTAATATGGCTGCGGCACAAGAAAAATTAATTGTGTACACATCAATGAAAGAATCATTAATTGGTGCATTAAAAGCAAAATTTACTGAAAAACATCCAGATGTTGAAATGGATTATCAGTCTGCCGGCGCCGGAAAATTGATGGCTAAAATTGCAACGGAAAAAGAATCCGGGAAAATTATGGCCGATGTGATTTGGACAAGTGAAGTACCTGACTTCTTCCAAATGAAAAAAAACGATATGCTTGAAGCTTATGTTTCTCCTGAAACTGCCAATATTGTTAATCCTATCCCTAACTTTGATGGTTCTTTTACCCCAATCCGCCTTGGTACGCTAGCAATCGCCTACAATACCCGCTTTGTTAAAGATAACCCGCCTGCTGAATGGGCTGATATCTTAAAACCTGAATATAAAGGTGCATTTGGTATTGCAAACCCTGCATTATCGGGTACGTCATATATGAGTGTATCTTTATTAAAAGATAAATTTGGTTGGGAATTCTTTGAAAAATTAAAAGCAAATAAAGCTAAAGTGGGTAAAGGTGCAGGACAAGTTATCGACGATACCGCATCTGGTGATTTATTAGCCTCTCTCGCTGTTGACTATATTACCAACGATAAAATCAAAAAAGGCGCGCAATTAAAATTGGTTTATCCAAAAGAAACGCTCGTCATCCCGAGCCCTGCAGCGATCTTAAAAGGCACTGAACACCTTGCTGCTTCACAAAAATTTATTGACTTCTTACTTTCTGAAGATGGGCAAAAAATCATTGCAAATGAAGGAACATTACCAGTTAGAAAAGGTATTGAACTTGATGCTAAATTTGGTATGCCATCTCTAGAAGATGCCGTATCAAGAGCGATTCCTATTGACTATGAAAAATTAATGTCAGAAAAAGAAGAAACAATTAAACATTTCACTCAAATTCTTCAAGGTCGTTAATCAGTAAGGAGTAGTGATTATGGCAACAATTACATTTGAAAATGTATCCAAAAAATTCGGTTCAAATGAAGTGTTAAAAAATCTGTCCTTAGTTGTACAAGATGGAGAATGTTTTACGCTTCTTGGCCCATCCGGCTGTGGGAAAACTGTCTTATTACGCCTGCTTGCAGGATTTGATGTGCCAGATAGTGGCCGTATTTTAATTGATGATGTGGTTGTTGCCGATCCCGCTACAAACACGGATATTCCGCCAGATCAACGCGGTCTAGGTGTGGTCTTCCAAGATTATGCTGTTTGGCCGCATATGACTGTCTTTGACAATATCGCCTACCCTCTTAAATTAAAGAATATTGAAAAACAAGCTCTCCATAAACAAGTGATGGAAGTGGTCGAATTAGTTAATTTAACTGGTTTAGAAGAACGTTTACCTTCTCAATTGTCAGGGGGGCAACAACAGCGCGTTGCTCTCGCAAGGGCATTAGTTGCTAAACCATCTTTAATGCTCTTGGATGAGCCTCTCAATAATTTAGATGCCAATCTTCGAGAAGAAATGCGTTTTGAAATTAAAGAATTACAGAAAAAACTCGGTATTACTATTCTTTACGTAACACATGACCAAGAAATTGCCCTAGCAATATCTGATCGTTTGGCCATTATGAATGAACATGGTGATATCCAACAAGTTGGAACACCATGGGACATTTATGAGCGCTCAGAAAATGAGATGGTATTTAAATTTATGGGACTCGCCAATTTCATTCCAGTCCGATACGAAAATAATCATCACTATATTGGAGAAGGTAATCAAATTTTAAACTGGAAAAACTTGCCACCTAACTCAGGGAAATTAGGATGTCGACCTTCCGATATCATACTAAGCAAAGGCAATGAAGGTTTACTAGGAAAAATATCAAGAGCCAGCTTTCTTGGCGCGGTAATGGATTATATGGTAGAGATTGATGGTGTAACACTACGAACAGAAATCCCAACTAATAAAGCATTACGTAATAATTTAATGTTCAATGAAGGTGAAAATTGCTTTATCAGTTTTCATGATTTGCTTTGGTTTGATTCTGCTAAAGAAATCTAGAGGGGTTTATTATGGCTACAACTATTCAAAATAATCATCCATTCAATATTGCTAACGTTATTCTAGCCTTATCTATCGGTATCTTAGTTATCGTTGTTGCGGTTCCTGTTTTACTTATTTTCCTCAATTCTTTTTGGGTTGATGGGCAATTTAATATCACCGATGTGGTGAATATTCTTAAGCAAGAAGAAACCTATGAAGCATTACTCAATTCACTTTTCATCGCATCTGGCGTAACTGTGATGAGTACGATTATTGGTACATTTTTTGCTTGGTTAGTGACTCGAACAGATCTACCTTATAAAGGTTTTATGAAAGTGATGTTCCTTGTACCTTTTATGCTTCCTTCCTTCATTGGGGCATTAGCTTGGAAAATGTTACTTTCACCACGTTCTGGCTACATTAACCAATTCTTCATGGATTTAGGATTTGATGGACCTATTTTTAATATCTATAGCTACGCCGGTATTATGGCTGTAGAAACGATGTATCTTTTCCCATTCGTCTTTATCCAAGTCTGTGGTGCATTAGAGCGCATGGACCCTACATTAGAAGAATCAGCGAGAATCTCAGGCGCAAGCCTCTTTACCATTACCCGCAAAATTACCATTCCACTCGTCATGCCAAGTATCCTTTCTGGTGCATTACTCATTATGCTCTATTCTATGGCTCACTTTGGTACAGTTGCTGTACTAGGCGTAGAAAATGGTATTTTTAACATTCCAACCCTCATTTATGAACGTATTCACCAAAGTGCGGGTAGTTTTGAAGCCATTCGTACCGGTACTGTACTTGCAACCGTTTTAGTATTCACTGCGGCACTGATTATTTGGTTACAAAACAAAATCTTAAATAAAGGTCGATTCCAAATTATTGCAGGTAAAAGCTTTAGACCTATCGAAGTAAAACTTCGTGGTTTAAGAAAACCATTGCTTGTTATTTGCTTACTCTACATCGCCTTTACAATCGTATTGCCTACAGTCACGATTTTCCTTGTTGGCGGATTAAAAACCTATGGATTGCCAATTACATGGGAAAATCTCACATTAGATAACTATAAATTCATCTTATTTGAATGGCAGTTAACAAAAGATGCAATTCGCAATAGTGTGACTCTCGGTCTCGCTGCAGCATTGATTACCATGTTTGCAGGGGTAATGATTTCTTATGTTATCGTTAAAATGCGTGTTCGCGGAAAAGGCATCCTTGAGTTCTTAGGGATGTTACCATTCTCCGTACCTGGCTCTGTCATTGCTCTTGGGGTGATCCTTGCCTGGAGTGGTAAATTTGGCATCAATCTCTACAACACAGTTTGGATTATTTTAATTGCCTATATCGCTCGTTATATGGCTTTCTCACTCAAAGCCAACTCTGCTGCACTTGAGCAAGTGCATGATTCATTAGTTGAAGCTTCTCGAGCATGTGGAGCAAGTATGTGGCAATCTTTAAAAGATATTGTTATCCCACTCGTAAGACCAGGGATGATTGCCGCTTTCTTCCTGATTTTCCTTCCTGCTCTACGTGAATTGACTGTTTCTGTTATGTTATATGGTCCTTCTACACGAACCATCGGTGTCGCAATTTATACTCTAAATGAAGACGGTGAAACGGTTTATTCTGCAGCATTAGCGGGTATTGCCCTAATAATTATTGTGTTAGGTCAAACTGTTATTAAACGTTATGCTGAAAAGAAAACTCAAAAATAGAAGGTTAGGAGTAAAAGATGAGCTATATTCAATTAAATCATGTCATGAAAAAATTTGGTGATGTTATTGCCATTGAAGATCTTAACCTTTCTATCGAAAAAGGCGAATGTTTCTCTATGCTAGGGCCATCAGGTTGTGGAAAAACAACTACCCTACGAATGATTGCAGGCTTTGAAGACTTAGATGGTGGGGAAATTAAAGTCGGTGATAAATTACTGTCATCGAAGAAAAACAATTTCTATCTCCCGCCAGAGAAACGCAATTTTGGCATGGTCTTTCAGGCCTTTGCGGTATGGCCACATATGACGGTATATGATAACGTTGCCTTTCCGTTAAAACTCAAAAATATTTCAGCCCAAGAAATTGAAAAACGAACAACTGATGCGTTAAGACACACTAATTTACTTAGTGTTGCCAAGAAAAGCCCTGATGATTTATCTGGTGGCGGAAAACAACGTGTGGCACTTGCTAGAGCATTAGCAATTAACCCAGACGTCATGTTACTCGACGAACCATTATCAAGTTTAGACCCACATCTTCGCGAAGAAATGCGGTTTGAAATTAAGGCATTACAGAAAAAATTTGGGTTCTCAATTATTTATGTGACTCATGACCAATCTGAAGCAATGGCACTTTCAGATCGTATTATGGTTATGAAGAAAGGGGCGGTACAACAAATTGATACCCCATTAAATATTTATAACAACCCCGCTAACAAGTTTGTTTTCAATTTTATCGGGTTATCAAATCAATTAAATGTAAACCTGTCATCACAAGGTATTCATATTGATAAAATTGATGGTATTTTTAATCTTCCAGAAATGCCAAATAATGACTTACTTTCACAAGGGAAAGCAATATTGGCAAGCCGTCCATCTGACATTGAATTTGTTCAACAAGGTGGAATTCCTGGTGTCGTAAAACGTCGTTCCTATCTTGGTGAAGTGACGGATTATAATATCCAAGTTGGTGATCAAGATATTCGTGTTCAAATTGGACGACGAGATACAGGTCCGAAAGAAGGAGAAGCGTGTCAAATAGCCTTTGAACATCTACATTGGTACCCGGCTGAATAATATATCCTAAGTGCGGTTAAATTTAACCGCACTTTTATTTTTTTACAGTAATTAAACAAGCTGTTCTCATTATCAATTAATCTTTGATCCTGCTCACAATTTCAAAAAAATAAACTTTCTTTATTTTTCAACTCTTTCTACAATACCTTTGTTTTTATTATTAAAAACACACAATTCAATTAACTTCAGATATCACAAGGGTCTAATTATGAAAATTTTAACTTGGCCTGTGGTTGCAGGTGCTGCACTTGGTATCGTTGCGCCACTTCTCTCTTACAATGGCAATCCTGGTAATATGGGATTTTGTGCGGCTTGTTTCTTACGCGATACAGCAGGATCGCTTGGATTACACCACGCAGCCCCATTACAATACCTTCGCCCAGAACTCATTGGATTAGTTTTAGGAGCACTCGCCAGTGCATTCTTATCTAAGGAATTCAAACCTCGTGGTGGCTCTGCCCCACTCGCTCGTATTAGCTTAGGCTTTTTTGCGATGCTTGGTGCGCTGATTTTCTTAGGTTGTCCATGGCGTGCTTATTTACGATTAGGTGGCGGTGATCTCACTGCAATTGCAGGTATCGTAGGATTATTTGCTGGCGTATTGGGTGGCATTTTCTTCGCTAATCGAGGATTCTCATTAGGTAAATCTAAGGAACAAAGCCAATCTTCGGGTTTAATTGGTCCTATTTTTGCCGTAATTTTGCTTGTTTTAGCCTTAACCCAATTTAAATTTGGTGAAAATCTCGCGATTTACACCTCTGAAAAAGGGCCAGGCGCACAACATGAGGTTATTTGGATGTCACTTGCTGGCGGATTACTTCTCTGTGTGCTGATGCAAAAATCGCGTTTTTGCACAATTGGAGCATTCCGAAACTTTATCCTCTTCCGTGATGCACACTTATTAAACGGTGTGATTGCATTGATTGTCTTTGAGGCAATAACTAATGCCTTATTAGGTCAATTCCATTT
>CAJPKS010000122.1:0-5773 GCA_905371285.1 Haemophilus sp. HMSC068C11
TATCGGTTCCGTACAGTAGATTGTAGCTTTTTAGCACAAAATAATCATCATTTCCCCAAAAAAATTTTCAAAATGTGATTTTGCACAAAGAAATCTGCCCAAAGTTTGGTATAGTAAACACACTTTTTATTTATTCAATATGGAGAAACAAAAATGGCACGTCGTCCTTTAGTGATGGGTAACTGGAAATTAAACGGTTCCAAAGCGTTCACCAAAGAATTAATCGAAGGATTAAAAGCAGAATTACATGATGTAACAGGTTGTGATGTGGCAATTGCCCCACCAGTGATGTATTTAGGTACAGCTGAAGCAGCACTTTCTGGTTGTGGTTGCAGCTGCGGCGGTAAAAGTGTGATTCAGTTAGGTGCACAAAACGTAGATATCAATGTGAAAGGTGCATTTACTGGTGATATTTCTAGCGAAATGTTAAAAGATTTTGGTGCAAAATACATCATTATCGGTCACTCTGAGCGTCGTACTTACCACAAAGAAAGCGACGAATTCGTCGCGAAAAAATTTGGCGCATTAAAAGAAGCAGGTTTAGTGCCTGTATTGTGTATCGGTGAAACTGAAGCTGAAAATGAAGCAGGTAAAACTGAAGAAGTATGTGCACGTCAAATTGATGCAGTCATCAATGCATTAGGTGTAGAAGCATTTAATGGTGCCGTGATTGCTTATGAACCGATTTGGGCGATCGGTACGGGCAAATCAGCAACTCCAGCACAAGCACAAGCAGTTCACGCATTTATCCGTGGTCATATTGCAGCAAAATCACAAGCTGTAGCAGATCAAGTAATCATTCAATACGGTGGTTCGGTAAATGACGCTAATGCAGCAGAATTATTCACGCAACCGGATATCGATGGTGCATTAGTTGGAGGTGCTTCACTTAAAGCGCCTGCATTTGCGGTAATTGTAAAAGCAGCGGCAGCAGCGAAAAACTAATTTTTCTTGCCTTAAAAAATAAAAAAGTGCGGTCAATTTTAACCGCACTTTTTGTTTTTGATTAATGTTGATTGCGTTCCCATAAATCAGCATATTTCACAAAGGTGGAGTGGGCCGAAAGTACCGCAAGCAGAAAACCTTGTTTTCCATCTAAGAAGCCTGCTTTTAAAATGTACATTTTGATAAAACAGCCAATCGCATGGCTTATTCCTTGCCGCAATGTTGCTTTTTTTCCTTTGGCTTGGCGTTGATCTGCCCAAGCTTTGGCGTAGTCCGCGGATTTCACCAAATAGTGATGAATGCTTTTATAAGTGAAATGCTCCAGATCCCCAGTTAATTTCTGTACTTTCGTGTAGTCAGGATAAACCACTTTTTCATGTACCAGAGAATCATTATATCCTGCATAATTTGTGCGATATAAACGCACCACATAATCTGGATACCAACCTGAATGACGAATTTCACGTCCAAATACTTCACTCACACGAGGAATATCATAAACCGTATTTGGTGCATCTTGTTGAACGGCTTGTTGAATGGATTCACGAAGTTTCGGTGTGACACGTTCATCGGCATCTAACCACAAAACATAATCACTGGTGACATATTGTTGTGCCCGTTGGCGTTGTTTGCCAAAGCCTGGCCAATCAGGATGCGAATAAAATTTTGCACCATATTGTTCCGCAATTTCTTGCGTGTTATCAGTACTGCCTGAATCGACAATAATGATTTCATCTACCCAATCTTTAACCGTATCAAGACATTGAGCAAGATCTGCCGCTTCATTTTTGACAATCATGGCAACGCTAATTGTTGGCATATTTTGATCCTTTTTTTGCTATACTAGCCGAAATTTCTGTAAGTATAACCGAATTTATTTTATGTGGCGTTTTTTTTATACCTGCCTGATGTATCTAATTCAGCCTTTTGTGCTGTTATTCATGTTACTACGAAGTCTCAAAGCTCCGAATTATCGCAAGCGTTTAGGCGAGCGATATGGCATTTATGCGAATCTTGATAAGCCTACACAAGATGGGATCGTCATTCATGCAGCATCGGTAGGGGAAGTGATCGCCGCTACGCCGCTAGTAAAACGTATTCAGAAAGATTATCCGCATTTACCAATCACATTTACAACGGTCACGCCAACAGGCTCTGAACGCGTAAAAGCTGCGTTCGGGGAAACTGTGACGCATTGTTATTTGCCCTACGATTTACCTTGTGTCATCAATCGTTTTATTGATTTTATTCAGCCTAAAGTATTTATTGTGATTGAAACGGAGCTTTGGCCGAATTTGATTGATTGTTTGGCTCGTCGAAATATTCCTTTCATTGTGGCGAATGCACGACTTTCTGCACGTTCAGCTAGACGCTATGGCAAAGTCAAACAACATCTACAACGAATGTTTTCTCAAATCAGCTTGATTGCGCCACAAGATAGTATCAGTGGAAAGCGTTATTTAGAGTTAGGTTATGAGAAAGATCGTCTGCAATTAACTGGCAATATTAAATATGATCTTGTGGTCAGTGACGAATTACTCAAAGACATTGCAACACTTCATGAGAGCTGGGCGAAAGATCGTCAGATTTGGATTGCCGCGAGTACGCACGAAGGGGAAGAGGAACTCATTTTACAAGCGCATCATTTGTTATTAAAAAAACATCCGAATTTGCTGTTATTGCTAGTACCTCGTCATCCAGAACGTTTTAATCCTGTGGCGGATTTAATTGAAAAAGCCAACTTTAACTTTATTCGTCGTTCAACAGGTGAGATTCCTTCAGAGAGTACCCAAGTGATTCTGGGTGATACTATGGGCGAGTTGATGTTGATGTATGGTATTTCAGATATTGCGTTTGTTGGCGGAAGTTTGGTCAAACATGGGGGACATAATCCTTTAGAGCCTTTGGCATTTAAATTACCCGTTGTGAGTGGAAAGCATACCTTCAATTTCCCTGAAGTTTTTACTTCGCTCTTAGAAGTGCAAGGTGTGTTGCAAATTAACTCCACCGAAAAAGCATTGTCAGAGATTATTGATAAGTTATTGAATTCGAAAGGGGCACGTCAACGTTTAGGCAATGCAGGCTACGAGGTATTAATTGAAAATCGTGGTGCATTACAGCGTCTTTTAGATTTGCTTTATCCTTATTTAACCAATATTTCGGAGAACCATAAATGACAAGCGTAATTTACCCAGGCACGTTTGACCCAATTACCAACGGGCATTTAGATATTATTGCACGAAGTGCGGTCATTTTCCCGAAAGTTTTTGTTGCGGTTGCGAATAGTCCGAGCAAAAAGCCGTTGTTTTCATTGGAAGAACGTGTTGAGCTGGTGCGTCAATCGGTCGCTCATTTGCCCAATGTGGAAGTATTTGGATTCTCTGATTTACTCGCGAATGAAATCAAAGCGAAAAAGATTACCGCCATTATTCGTGGCGTGCGTACAACGACGGACTTCGAATATGAATTACAACTGGCCGCGTTAAACCGTTTATTAACCGATGGTGTGGATAGTTTATTTTTCCCACCAACAGAAAAATGGGCGTTTGTGTCTTCCACGATTGTACGAGAAATTTATTTGCATCATGGGGACGTGAAAGAACTGGTGCCGGAAGCCGTTTATTTAGCCTTAAAAGCTCGTCGTGAATGAAAAAAACACTTCTGATTTTAACCGCACTTTTAGCGTTAACTGGTTGTGGTACAGTGGTGAAATTAATCGATCCATCGGAAAAATACACACCTTACGCGGGTGCGGCTTATGATTTAGAGATGGCACAAAAATGGGGTTTACCTATTTTAGATTTGCCACTGTCATTTTTATTAGATACCGCATTATTGCCTTATGCGTGGTCAAATTAATTTGTATTAAGATATGAAACTCAATCCTCAACAACAACAGGCTGTCGAATATGTCAGTGGGCCTTGCTTGGTGCTGGCTGGTGCTGGCTCGGGCAAAACTCGTGTGATCATCAATAAGATTGCTCATTTGATTGAACACTGCGGTTATTTACCTAAACAGATCGCCGCCGTAACCTTTACCAACAAAGCGGCTCGTGAAATGAAAGAGCGTGTAGCCCATTCCATTGGTAAAGAAAAATCCAAAGGATTGATTGTTTCCACTTTCCATACCTTAGGTTTCGACATTATCAAACGGGAATATAAAGCTTTAGGCTTTAAATCGAATATGACCTTGTTTGATGAGCACGATCAACTTGCCTTACTAAAAGAACTGACGGCAGATGTGCTGCGGGAAGATAAAGACTTACTGCGAGAATTAATTTCCGTTATTTCCAACTGGAAGAATGATTTGGTTTCGCCAAAACAAGCTTATGCCTTAGCGAAAGATGGCAAATATCAAACCTTTGCAAAATGTTATGAGCGTTATGCAGCGCAAATCCGTGCTTATAATGCGTTGGATTTTGATGATTTGATTATGTTGCCGACCTTACTCTTCAAACAGAACGACGAAGTGCGGTCAAAATGGCAGGAGAAAATCTGCTATTTGTTGGTGGATGAATATCAAGATACTAATACCAGCCAATATGAACTCATCAAATTACTCGTTGGTGAGAGAGCTTGTTTTACCGTAGTGGGTGATGACGACCAGTCCATTTATTCTTGGCGAGGTGCTCGACCGCAAAATATGGTGCGCTTACGTGATGATTTTCCGCGTTTGCAAGTCATCAAATTAGAACAAAATTACCGTTCCACTCATCGTATTTTACATTGTGCCAACATTTTAATTGATAACAACGAACACGTGTTCGACAAAAAACTGTTTTCCAACTTGGGTGAAGGTGAAAAACTGCAAGTCATTGAAGCGAAAAATGAAGAGCATGAAGCCGAACGGATTGTGGCAGAATTAATTGCTCATCGTTTTAGCCGTAAAACCAAATTTAAGGATTATGCGATTTTATATCGCGGTAATCATCAATCTCGTCTATTGGAAAAAGTGCTGATGCAAAACCGCATTCCGTACAAAATTTCTGGCGGGACGTCTTTTTTCTCCCGCGCTGAAATTAAGGATATGATGGCCTACTTGCGTTTAGTGGTAAATCAAGATGATGATGCAGCCTTCTTACGTATAGTGAATACACCAAAACGAGAAATAGGTACTGCAACACTGCAAAAATTAGGTGAGTTGGCACAAGAAAAACATATCAGCTTATTTGAGGCGATTTTTGAGTTTGAACTCATGCAACGAGTCACGCCAAAAGCCTATGATGCGTTGCAAAAATTTGGTCGTTGGATTGTGGAGTTGAATGATCAAAGTTTACGTTCTGATCCTGAAACGGCTGTGCGTTCTTTGCTCTCTTCATTACATTACGAAGAATATTTGTATGAGTATGCCACCAGCCCGAAAGCCGCCGAAATGCAAAGTAAAAACGTGGCAACCTTATTTAGCTGGGTAGAGGATATGCTCAAAGGCGATGACGTGAATGAGCCAATGACTTTAAATCAAGTAGTTACCCGTTTAACCTTGCGCGATATGATGGAACGCGGTGAAGACGATGACGAGAGTGATCAAGTGCAATTGATGACGCTACATGCTTCTAAAGGTTTAGAGTTTCCCCATGTGTATTTAATCGGTATGGAAGAGGGGATTTTGCCGCATCAAACCAGTATTGATGAAGACAATGTGGAAGAAGAACGCCGTCTAGCTTATGTGGGCATCACGAGGGCACAACAAACGCTGACTTTTTCTCTTTGTCGTGAGCGGCGTCAGTTTGGTGAGTTAATTCGCCCAGAGCCGAGTCGTTTTTTGGCTGAGTTGCCACAAGATGATGTGCAATGGGAAAAAGATAAGCCAAAATTAACGGTAGAACAG
>CAJPKS010000123.1:0-5645 GCA_905371285.1 Haemophilus sp. HMSC068C11
ACATTACGCAGCCAATTCTGCTTTTTAACGCAACGTGTTCATGTATTTAGCGATACACTTCGTCAAAATCTGCAATTCGCAAGTGCGGTCAATATTTCAGATGAAAAAATGATCGAGGTGTTAAATCAGGTTGGTTTAGGAAAATTGTTGGAACAAGAACAAGGCCTAGATATTTGGCTAGGCGATGGCGGCCGTCCACTATCTGGTGGAGAACAACGTCGTTTAGGCTTAGCACGTATTTTGCTTAATGATGCGCCAAATTTATTATTAGATGAGCCAACCGAAGGTTTAGATCGCGAAACTGAACGCCAAATTCTGCGTTTGATTCTTGCTCACGCTGAGAATAAAACCTTAATTATGGTGACTCACCGCTTAACGGCGATTGAGCAATTTGATGAACTTTGTGTGATTGATGAAGCGAAGCTAATTGAAAAAGGCACTTATGCAGAATTATTGCAATTAGAAAAAGGGTTCTTCAAACAATTAGTAGAGCGAGTGTAAAATAAGAAAGGATAAGTTGGGTGGAAATCTTCCCAGCTTATTCTCGGCACACAGAAATTCCGACTTTGGCTGCTTTCTTCCGAACCTGACCGAGTAAACCGGACACCGTTGCGAGAGACCGAGAAGATTTCCATTGATATCGCAATGCGATTAGGTGGGCTATTATGCAAGAATTGGCCCTGTATTGCAAAGGTTAATTTATCAATTCGGTGAGTTTGACGAGAAAATCAACCGCACTTTTAAGGTAAAACCATGAACTATCTCCAATACTACCCTACCGATGTTGTAAATGGCGAAGGTACCCGTTGTACCCTTTTCGTGAGCGGTTGTACGCATGGTTGCCGCGGTTGCTACAATCAAAAGAGCTGGTCTTTTGATAATGGCGTATTATTTGATGAAGCAATGGAACAACAGATTATCAATGATTTAAAAGATACGCGCATTAAACGTCAAGGGCTCACACTTTCTGGTGGAGATCCGATGCATCCTCGTAATGTTGAAGCCTTACTTCCTTTTGTACAGCGTGTAAAAAAAGAATGTCCTGATAAGGATATTTGGGTGTGGACGGGTTATAAACTGGATGAACTGGATGATTATCAACGTCAAATGTTGCCTTATATTGACGTGCTCATTGATGGTAAATTTATTCAAGAACAGGCTGACCCAAGCTTAGTTTGGCGTGGTTCAGCCAATCAAGTGATTTATCGTTTTAAGGTTTAACCGAACCGAATAAGGTTAAGCTATTCTGCCAAGCCGTTTCTTTAATCACTTCAGCATTTTCACTTCTTAAACGGCATAACACCTCAAAGGTGTGAACTATTCGCTCTGGTCGATTAGGTTGCCCTTGAAAGCCAAACACTGGCATATCTGGTGTATCCGTTTCTAACACCAACGCCTCTAATGGTAACTTCGCAATCGCTTGGCGCGTTTTATTCGCGCGTTCATAAGTAATGGTACCACCTACACCAATTTTATAGCCTAAATCCACAAATCGTTTTGCTTGATCGTAACTTCCTGAAAAACCATGCACCACACCACATTTTGTCAAATTAGCCTGTTTCAAAAAGCGGAATAATTGCTCGTGGGATTTACGACTATGTAAATTGATCGACAGATTGTATTTCTTCGCTAAATAAAGCTGACTTTCCAAAAAGTGCTGCTGCTTTTGCCATAATTCATCCGTTAATAAATCTGGAATCGCACATTCTAAGCCTATTTCTGCTACGGCTGTACAATTTTGATTACGAACGGATAATGCCGCATCCAATATCTCTAAATCATGCTCTTGATGCTCTTTGATATAAAGAGGATGTAATCCAAGTCCACAATAAAGATGCTCAGGAAAAAGTACGGTCATATTTTGGATCGTTTTAAAATCCGACTCTTTTACCGCCACAATCAAGATTTTCTGCACATCAGCTTGCTTAGCGTTATCCACCAGCTGAGCTAATGGCTCACCAGTATCATGATGAAGATAATCAAGATGGGTATGTGTATCGAAGAAAGGCATCGCGTTATTTCACTTAAGAAAAAGGTGTGCAGATTACGCATCCACACACCTAATTAATTATTCTACAGACACCGATGTAATCACGACATCTTCTGTTGGAACATCTTGGTGGAAACCTTTATTACCGGTTTTTACTTTTTTGATTTTATCAACCACATCCATGCCTTCAACCACTTCACCGAATACGGCATATCCCCATTCTTGCACAACTTCACGGCCAAACATCTCTTTTGAACGGTAGTTTAAGAAGTCATTATCTGCCACGTTAATGAAGAATTGTGCCGTTGCAGAATGTGGATCAGAGGTACGCGCCATGGCGATTGTGCCACGTTTATTGCTTAAACGGTTGTTAGCTTCATTTTGGATCGGTGCATTTGTTGCTTTTTCACGCATTCCGCTTTCCATACCACCGCCCTGAATCATAAATCCATCAATAACACGGTGGAAAATTGTGTTATTATAGAAACCGTTTTTACAATAATTTAAAAAGTTTTCTGCTGTGATTGGCGCTTTATCAAAATCAAGTTTAATTTTAATATCGCCAAAATTTGTGTGTAATGTAACCATGTTGTTTTCCTCTTGAAAATTAAGGCGTTCATTATTCCACAAATGGTGAGAAAGTGCCACCATGAGCAGAAAAAGTGCGGTCGGATTCTAATTAGAAGAGAAAAAATATGTTAAAGATCTTTAATACTCTCACTCGTGAAAAAGAAGTGTTCAAACCTATCCATGAAGGAAAAGTGGGTATGTACGTGTGCGGCGTGACCGTTTACGATTTATGCCATATTGGCCATGGTCGTACCTTTGTATGTTTTGATGTGATTGCCCGCTATTTACGTTCTTTAGGTTACGATTTAACTTATGTGCGTAATATCACTGATGTGGACGATAAAATCATTAAACGTGCATTAGAAAACAAAGAAACCTGCGATCAACTTGTGGATCGTATGGTGCAAGAAATGTATAAAGATTTTGATGCGTTAAACGTACTACGTCCAGATTTTGAGCCTCGTGCGACACATCATATTCCTGAAATTATTGAGATTGTGGAAAAACTGATTGCACGTGGTCATGCTTATGTTGCAGACAATGGCGACGTGATGTTTGATGTAGAAAGCTTTAAAGAATACGGCAAATTATCACGCCAAGATCTTGACCAATTACAAGCCGGTGCACGTATTGAAATTAATGAAATTAAGAAAAATCCAATGGATTTCGTGCTTTGGAAAATGTCAAAAGAAAACGAACCAAGTTGGCCATCCCCATGGGGTGCTGGTCGTCCTGGTTGGCACATTGAATGTTCAGCGATGAACTGTAAACAACTTGGTGAACATTTTGATATTCATGGTGGTGGTTCTGATTTAATGTTCCCGCATCACGAAAATGAAATTGCGCAATCTTGCTGTGCTCACGGAGGCCAATATGTGAATTATTGGATCCATTCCGGCATGATTATGGTAGATAAAGAAAAAATGTCGAAATCCCTCGGCAACTTCTTCACTATTCGTGATGTATTAAACCACTACAATGCAGAAGCGGTGCGTTATTTCTTATTAACGGCACACTATCGCAGCCAACTCAATTACAGCGAAGAAAACCTGAACTTAGCACAAGGTGCATTAGAGCGTTTATACACCGCTTTACGTGGCACAAATCAAAGTGCGGTTGCTTTTGGCGGTGAAAATTTTGTGGAAGCCTTCCATGAAGCCATGGACGATGATTTCAATACGCCGAACGCTCTTTCTGTCTTATTTGAAATGGCGCGTGAAATCAATAAATTGAAAACTGAAGATGCAGAAAAAGCCAATGGCCTTGCTGCGCGTTTACGTGAATTAGCGGGTATCTTAGGTTTACTTCAACAAGATCCAGAAAAATTCTTACAAGCAGGCTCTAACGATGATGAAGTTGCAAAAATTGAAGCGCTCATCAAACAACGCAACGAAGCGCGTGCTGCTAAAGATTGGGCTGCTGCTGATGCTGCTCGTAATGAACTCACCGCAATGGGCATTGTGTTAGAAGACGGCCCTAACGGCACGACATGGCGTAAACAATAATCTCGCTTTGATACAAAAACTGCGGTCAAATTGACCGCAGTTTTTCTTTTAAGAAGAAAGCATTACATTTTCGGTTTTTCCATTGTTTTTGCTTTTTTCTTCATTTCTTTTGCTTTCATTTCTTTTGCTTTCATTTCTTTTGTTTTCATATCATCAGATTTCATTCCTTCTGATTTCATATTATCCATTGTCATGTCGTGAGATTTCATATCATGAGATTTCATCATCCCATCAGATGCCATTTTGTCGTTTTGCATTGGCATAGCGTCTTTTGTCATCGGCATGGAATCTTTTGCCATCGACATTTCATTAGATTTCATATCGGTCGCATAAAGACTGGTGGCGAAGAAAAGTGCAGCAATAGCAGTAAAGGTTGTTTTTGAAGTAATATTTTTCATTTTGAATCTTCCTTAATTTGTGAATAATTAACATTGGAGGGAAAGGTTTCCCCTTTCATTATCATTAGACGAATCAGGAACCTTTTTCTTACACATTTTCCAAGGAAAAAATATGGAAACCGGAATTTCCGATAAAGAACTGATACAAATTAGAGAGCAAATGCTGAAGTTTGCCACATTACAGGTGAGTAATCCTGTATTAGCTGAAGATTTGGTTCAAGAAAGTTTTTTGAGTGCATTTAACCATCTTGATCAATTTAAACGACAAGCCGCATTTAAAACGTGGGTCTTTGCTATCTTAAAAAATAAAATCATTGATTTTCTTCGCCAGAAAGGCAAATTAGTGCTAGAAACCGAAATTGAAGATGAAGAACAAACCAATCATTTCTTTGATGAAGGTGGACACTGGAAAGCTGAACATTCTCCACTCGATCTCGAACTGAGCGAAAGTGCGGTCTATTCTGAAGAATTCTGGCTGATTTTTGAAACTTGCTTAACTTGCCTGCCTGCCAAACAAGCCAAGATTTTTATGATGAGAGAGTTTTTGGAATTATCTTCCGAAGAAATTTGCCAAGAAAATCAACTAAGCATAAGTAACTTGCACACGACACTCTATCGTGCCCGCTTACAACTTCAAAACTGCTTATCTCATAAACTTTAAGGAGTGATTTTATGAAATGTCGCCAAGCGACTCGCCTTATTTCAGATGCACAAGAACGCTCATTAATGACTAAAGAAAAAATTGGGCTCAATTTACATCTTGCCATCTGTACGCATTGCCGTAAATTTCAACGAAATTGTGGCACATTGAGAAAATTAATGAAGGATTTCAAAGGATAAAAAGCGGAAGAGAACTTCCGCTTATTACTCTATTACTTCGCCATTAATGCTGTTGCACGTGAAATCACTTCTTTGACTTCATCATCCGTCAATTTACCTTCTTTCACAAATTGCACCTTGCCGGGTTTATCAAGCAAAATAATCACGCTGTCTTTTTCACGTAATCCCCACGCATTTTTAACCGCACTTTTATCATCTAAAATCACTTGGCTGTGGGCATTTTCTTTTTTGCCTTTTTCTGCACTACTTTTCACAAACATGCCTGTGCCCACAACGGCATCATCAGCGTTGATAATCGTCGTGGTTTGATATTTAGCTTGGTTAAAATGAGCAGCTTTAATA
>CAJPKS010000124.1:0-5631 GCA_905371285.1 Haemophilus sp. HMSC068C11
TTTTTCACATTAATCACAGCGCCCGTTTTTGCCATCGCTTCGACTAAATCAGTTTGACGAGCTAAGAATGCCGGTAACTGAATCACATCCACCACATCAGCAACAGGCTGACATTGATAAATTTCGTGCACATCGGTAATCACTTTCACGCCAAAGGTTTCTTTTATCTCTTGGAAAATTTTTAAACCTTCTTCCATGCCTGGACCACGGTAAGAATGAATTGAAGAACGGTTAGCTTTATCGAAAGATGCCTTAAAAACATAAGGAACGCCCAACTTTTCAGTCACTTTCACGTAAGCTTCACAAACTTGCATCGCCATATCGCGACTTTCAAGCACGTTCATCCCGCCGAAAAGCACAAAGGGTTTGTCATTTGCGACATCAATATTGCCAATTTTTACAATTTTATTTTGCATAATATTTCCTTTTTAATGGATGGCATTGGCATCTTTCAATGCTTCGCCTTTCAGTTCTAAAAGTTGAGTTTTTAACAGAGATGAAGTGGGATCATTCGGACATTGATCCACAAAATATTCTAAATCCTCAATGGCTGAAGGATAAGCGCCCATTTGCGCCAACACTAAGCCACGATCGCGAATATCATAAGGATCTTTTCTTCCCGCTAACAAGAATTGGATATAATTAAAAGCCAAATCGTTTTGCTCTTCACGAATTAAGGCATTCTTGGCGAGCTGACGGAAACGTGCGGTCAGCATCGGAATATCTGCTCGGGCTAAATCCTCAGGTTGAATTTGAGCGCCAAAACCAAAGGCGCCTTCATAGAGTTTTTTCAATTCATCTACTGAAATGTATTTTCCGCTCCAAGGATCAATAAATGCTACTTCACCCTCTACTTCTGCACGTAAAATCAGTTGAGTCGGGAAATTCACCGGATAAATCGGCAATTTTAAACTTGCAGCCAAATAAAGGATTAAGGCACCAAGACTCACCGGCATGCCTTCATGTTCTTCTAAAATATACGGAAGGTATAAATTGCGAGCATAGAAATAATTGTCCGCATCGCAATGAAATCCCCAATCACCGTAAAATAGCTGTAATAATTGATGAATTTTAGCTTTATCATCCCATTCTTCAGGAATAGCTTGGCGAGCTTTACGCACTAAACTCCCCACGAGCCCTCTTATACGAGGCTCATCAAGTTGCTCTTTCTCACAAATGCTCAGATAAAAATGAGTCAGTTCAGCATACAAGGCTTTTTGATCGTATTTCATTACCGCTTCCAATATCCCAACGTTACGCGCTCATTGTCGCCATAATCCCGTATGGTTGCAACCCCTTGCCAATGATTTTGCCAGAAAATTGACCGCACTTCTTCGCCCTGTTTCCAACCGTGCTCTAACAATAAATAACCGCTATCGTTTAAATATCTTGGTGACTGCTCAATAATATGACGTAAATCAGCTAAACCGTTTTCACCTGCTACCAACGCCGAACGTGGTTCAAAACGCACATCACCTTGAGAAAGGTGTTCATCAGTTTCATCAATATAAGGCGGGTTGCTCACGATAATATCAAACTGCCCTTCAACATGTTCAAACCAACGACTCTGCAAGAATTGCACATTAAGCTGATTTTTTTCTGCATTGGATTGCGCTAATTTGACGACATCTGGCATTAAATCAACACCAATAACATCCAATTGAATATGCTTTTTTTGACAAATAGGAAAAAGCTCAGAAGCCAACGCCAACGCAATAGCCCCCGTGCCAGTGCCAAGATCGAGAATACGAAAGTGCGGTGGATTTTCTTCCAGTTTTTCTAACGCAATTTGTAATGCTTTTTCTACGATAATTTCGGTATCGGGGCGAGGAATCAATGTTCCTTCAGACACATTTAAAAGCAAGGACCAGAATTCTTTTTCACCGAGGATATAAGCGATAGGTTCGCCTTTTAGACGACGATCTAAAAGTGCGGTCAATTTTAACCGCACTTTTTCATTAATTTCCGTTTCATCGAAAGCTAAAATTTGCGTTCTCGATTTGCCCGTTGCGTGTTGCAGTAGCACTAACGCATCAACTTTGCCATTCTCTGTCGGATTTACCTGATTTAAGGCTTGCACAGCATCGGCAAGCCATTGTTGATAAGTCATTAATTATTCTCAGATAACGCCGCTAATTGATCCGCTTGATATTCAGTGATAATCGGCTGAATAAGCTCGTCAATTTTGCCGTTCATGACTTCATCTAAGCGATAAAGCGTTAAGTTGATACGATGATCAGTTACACGACCTTGTGGGTAGTTATAAGTACGAATTTTATCTGAACGATCGCCTGAACCTAATAAGTTACGGCGGGTATCCGCTTGCTCTGCCGCTTGACGTTCTTGCTCCGCTTGAACAATACGTGAAGCCAATACCGACATCGCTTTCGCTTTGTTTTTGTGTTGTGAACGCTCATCCTGACATTCCACCACAATACCCGTTGGAATGTGGGTAATACGTACCGCAGAGTCTGTTGTATTAACGTGCTGACCACCCGCACCAGATGAACGGTAGGTATCAATACGTAAATCTGCTGGATTGATTTCCGGCATTTCAGATTCAGGCAATTCAGGCATCACCGCAACAGTACAAGCAGAGGTATGAATACGACCTTGGCTTTCTGTTTTTGGTACACGTTGTACACGGTGACCGCCTGATTCAAATTTTAACTGACCGTACACGCCATCACCGCTTACTTTCACGATCACTTCTTTATAACCGCCCTGCTCGCTTTCATTTGCGCTGAGCATTTCAACACGCCAGCGTTTACTTTCAGCATAACGGCTGTACATACGGAATAAATCGCCGGCAAAGATACCTGCTTCATCACCACCTGTACCTGCACGAATTTCTAAATAGCAGTTATATTCATCATTTGGATCTTTCGGTAATAAAAGAATTTGAAGTTGTTGCTCGACTTCTTCAATTTCGGCTTTGGATTCTTCAATTTCCATTTCTGCCATTTCTTTCATTTCAGGATCATCTAACATCAATTCTGCTTCAGCAATGTTAGTGTTAAGCTGATTCCAACGATTAAAACATTTCACCACGTCTTCAAGTTGTGAATATTCTTTAGAATACGCGCGGAATTTATCCTGATCCGAAATCACCGACGCATCGCCTAGCAATGCCTCTAATTCTTCATAACGTTCTTTTAAACTTTCAAGTTTTGCAATAATAGAATCTTTCATATTTTTATAAAGTTAAAGCCAAAAATAAAATCGGCCTATTTTAGCCGATTTTGAGGAAAATTGACAGACGCAAAATCTGCCTAAAAATGACCGCACTTTAGATGCGAGTCACATCAAATTTCGCTAAATCAATTCGATCTTCCGTACCATAAAATTGAGCCAACGCATGACGCAAGGTTTCTGCTCGTTTTGGTAAGCCTTTTTCTGCATAGGTTTTCACTTGCTCATACACCGCTTGCTTAAATGGTTGCGTATCCCCTGGATTGCCATTCAAATTATCGGCACTGGCAAAATAGCGAAAACCCGCCGCTGTGGCTAAAATCCATTCCAATGCTTGAGGCTTCACTTCCACCTTTTCAAAATCACGCTGACGTGCTTCAGAACGACCATCCGGCTCATACCAATAGCCAAAATCTTCTAATTTACGGCGCTCTTTCCCTGCCACTAACCAATGGGCAATTTCATGTAATGCACTGCTGTAAAAGCCTCTCGCAAAGTAAATGGCGTTATAAGGCACCTCATCATTTGCAGGAATGTAAATCGGCTCATCCCCACCTTTAACCAATCGCGTATTATATTCTTCTTCAAAACATTGATTAAAAATCGCAATGATATCCTCAAGTTTGTGTTCCATGCTTTCTCCAAATATTTTTATAAATAAAGCCTCTTAAAAGGTTTGAGAATTATCTCATTTTTAATGTTTTTCACAAAATCTTGGTTAAATAAAAAAACGTCTGAAATTAACGTTTCAGACTTTTTTCATCATAAAGTGCGGTCAAATTTTTAGGTGTATTTAAACCTATCTTTAAGCCCCATCTATTTAATATCCCCCTTGGGCGCATGCCCGAAATACCGTTTGTATTCACGGCTGAATTGGCTAGGTGATTCGTAGCCGACTTGGTAAGCGGCTTCGGTAATACCTCGTCCTTCTTGTGCGATCAATCGTCTGGCTTCCATCAAACGTAATGATTTTTGATATTGTAGCGGTGAAAGGCTGGTTATCTTCTTGAAATGACTATGAAATCCAGATAATGACATACCACTTAGATTTGCCAAGGTTTCCATAGTGATGGTTTCACTAAAATGTTGTTGCAGATAATGGGTGGCTTGGGCGATTTTTTTGGTATGCGATCCATTGCTTACCATGGCTTTAAATTTGCCACCTTGTTCGCCTGTAAGGAGTCGATAATAAATTTCTTGTTGGATAAGCGGTGCAAGAAACTCAATATCTTTTGGATTTTCGTGCAAGAGCAATAGACGTTCAACAGCATTTTTGAGAGATTCATCCAGATGCCATTGTGCAAAACCTTCGTCGCCCTGTTGGACATTATTTACAAGGTTTGGATTTGCTAATAAAATCTTGCTAACGCTTTCAATATCAATTTTCATCGACATCACTAAAAACGGCTTTTGCGGCTCTGCACATTTAATCTCGCCACGCATCGGTATGTTTACTGGGCAAAACATAAAATGTTGATTATCAAATCGGTAGCATTGTTCGCCTAACTGCACTTCACGTTCTCCGCTTAACACGATGCAAATGCTCGGCTCTTGAATAATACCTTCGTAACAAAATGGTTGATCTGAATGGCGAAGAAATAAGCCTTTAATCGGTGATGAATAGAGTTCGTTATGTGGAATAACTTGTAATAAGCGTTCTATCGTTTCAGTTGAGAACATGATTTTGTAGGAATAGGCAAGTAATTTGAATAAATCATATAACACTTCATATTGCCGTTCAATATAATGTACTCACTTTCAACGGCGGTACGCCAAACCATATTAACCAATATTAAATGAGGAAAACATTATGAAAATTTTCTACAAAACATCAGCAACAGCAATCGGCGGTCGTGATGTCCATACACAAGTAGATGACGGTTCAATTGGCTTTAATTTGGTTTCATTTCAAAATGACGGCACCGGAGCTGATGAAAAACACCAACGCGCCGAGTATGGCAAGCACCGCCGCACCGACGAAAAACGGCCGCATGGGGTGGGTGAAAAACTTATTCATGGTTTGGCTTAATTCTGCATGAAGATGCTTTCGGATATGGATTTATTGGGCGGACAGGGTTGTATCTTTTGCCAAAGAGGCAAGCCTGCGGCTTGCTTGCCCTCTCCCTAGCCCTCTCCCACGGGGAGAGGGAATTGGGCTGTCGAGCCTGAACATTTTCAGGTTTACCTGACATCTGATTCCCAATTCTACGGCTCTCTGATTTTGAGAAACCTGATCCCCTTTCCCCGTGGGAGAGGGCTAGGGAGAGGGCAACGAACCGCAAGGTTTGTCAGAAATTTAAATTCCTATCACTCATAATAATGAATCCCCTGAAACTCTCTTGCCACCACGGCTTCTTCAAAAGCCGAATCGCGTTCGGACAGCGGCGTAGGCAGGGTAATCACGTTTTGCACGTTCATGCCCTTAGTGGAAAGCAGCAT
>CAJPKS010000125.1:0-5522 GCA_905371285.1 Haemophilus sp. HMSC068C11
GGTAATAATTGAATGTTAATTGAAAAAATGCATGGCGTCGCCCATAGCTTTATCGGAAAAGCGATCTTTGCTTTACTTCCAGTTTCATTTTTAATTGGTGGGATGTCAGGCTATTTGTATGGTGGCAACGAGAGTTTTGCTGCAAAAGTAAATGGCGAAACTATCTCTCAACAAGATTTTTTAAATCGTTACAACCAAGAGTTTGAAGCGCGAGCACAACAAGAAGGCGAGAGTTTCTTAGCGAAAACTGACTCTGTGGAATTTGTGACCGCACTTCGTCAAAATTTAATTCAACGTTTAGTGGATCAAGAATTAATCCGCCAATATGCGAAAGAATTAAAATTAGGTGTAAGTGATGAGATGATCAAACGTGCGATTGTAAGCGATCCTAATTTACAATCTAACGGTAAATTTGATAACGCCCGTTACCAACAATTATTGACTCAAAATGGTTTAACGTCAGATACTTATGCGGCTATTTTACGTAATGCATTAACACTTGAACAAATGCAAAACGGTTTGGCAGACAGTGAGTTTGTGGTACCGGCTCAAGTGAAAGATAACGCACAAGTCTTTTTCCAAAAACGTATCGCTCGTCTTGCAACTCTTCCATTAGCCGATGAAATTGCAAAACAAAAAGTAACGGACGAAGAAATTAAAGCGTATTACGATGCGAATGCGAAGTCACTTGTTCAACCTGAACAAGCGAAAGTGCAATATATTAGCGTTTCGGCAAATGCATTAGGTAAATTACAACCAGTAACTGAAACACAAATTGCGCAATATTATCAAGAAAATAAAGCGCAATTCATTAGCCAAAAATTAGCACACATCCAATTAGCAACTGAGAAAGAAGCGGATGCCGTTTATCAAGAACTGCAAAAAGGCGCTGATTTTGCTGAGTTAGCAAAAGCGAAATCTGTGGATAAACTTTCTGGTGCACAAGGCGGTGAATTAGGTTGGGTAAAAGACAATGAATTACCAAAAAACTTTGAAGATGCGGCATTATTATTAAATGTTGGTCAATACAGCACACCAGTTAATGTAGATGGGGCTTACCATATTATTTTAGTGCAAGATCGTAAAGAACGTACGTTAGACGAAGTAAAAGAGCAAATCGCGGATATCGTACGTAAAAACTTAGCAGGAAGTCGTTTCCAAGCGGTAGAAAAAGCGGTTCGTGCAAAAGCAGCAGAAAGCAGTGATTCTTTAGCTGCGGTAGCAGAAGCAGCAGGCGTGAAAGTGGAAGAAACAGATTATTTCGGTAAAAATAATGTCCCTGCGGCATTAAATTTCCCAAATGTGACTTCTGCCATTTTTGAATCAGATATTGCAAACGGTGGCGCAAATTCTGAGCCATTAACGGTTGGTGAAAATGAATTTGTTGTGGTACGTGTCGTGGATCATAAAGCTGAGGGTTTACAAAGCCTTGATGAAGCGAAATCAACGATTGAGCAATTCTTAAAACGTGAAAAAGTCGATAAAGTATTAGCTGAAAAAGCAGAGCAAGCGGTTAAAGCGCTATCTACCGATCCAACCAAATTACCTGCCGGTATTAGTTTTAGTGAGCCACAAACCTTTACGTTAGTGGATAATAAAGATCCAGTGCTTTATGAAGGTGTATTTGCCATTGCAAAACCACAAGATGGCAAAGCAGCTTATCAAGTTGCTCGTAACAGCAAAGGTGATGTGGTTGTGGTTGCCCTTGAACGTGTAGAAGAACCTACTTTAAGTGAACAAGAATTAGCGAAATTTAGCACTCAACTTGTTCGTGCACGTCAAGGCGAATTGCAAGGACAGTTAATGCAAGCATTGCGTGAAAAAGCACAAATCGAGATTAATACCAGCTTTATTAATCAAGATGATTCAGAAGAAGGTGCGGCTCACTAAGTCGATTGAAATGTCATTCATCATCAATTTCTGATGGAAAATAAAAGCAAAGTGCGGTAAATTTTGACCGCACTTTTTTATATAAAACAAGGAGAAGACTATGGCTCAAGAAACCATTTTCAGCAAAATTATTCGCAAAGAAATTCCCGCCAATATTGTTTATCAAGATGAATTAGTGACCGCATTCCGAGATATTTCACCGCAAGCGAAAAGCCATATTTTGATTATCCCAAATAAAGTGATTCCAACGGTTAATGATGTGACGGAACAAGATGAAGTTACCTTGGGTCGCTTATTTACTGTCGCGGCTAAAATTGCTAAAGAAGAAGGCATTGCCGAAGACGGTTACCGTTTAATTGTGAACTGTAATAAACACGGTGGACAAGAAGTATTCCATATTCATATGCATCTTGTTGGTGGTGAACCTTTAGGTAGAATGTTGGCGAAATAATGAAAAAGATCCTAATTACAGCAACGGTATTATTTTTAACGGCTTGTTCATCTGCACCAAATATTGTGGGAACCAATAAGCCAATTTTAAATATGGCGGCAAATTTAGCACCGGCTTTAGATGTTGATTTGTCTGATAATACCGCAGCCTTAAAAAATAAAACTACACAACAACTCAATGTGCTTTACCACCTTTATTGGTATAACACACAAGGTGTAACGCAAGCTTGGCCGAATCAGCAAGAAAGCCAATCAGGCAATATTTTATTGCAACCACAAGAAAAGAAAGTGTTTGAGCTACCAAAACCAAGCACAGAAAGTAGCAATTATCGTCTTTACTTACAATAGTTTATGTCCACATTATTAATTGACCTTGAAGGTCATGAGCTCAAACAAGAAGAAGTTGAATTACTGGAACATCCTTTAGTTGCCGGTTTGATTTTATTTACCCGCAATTTTTATGATCGTCAGCAAGTTCAAGCGCTAATTAAATCCATTCGTCAACGAGTGAAAAAGCCTTTATTGATTACAGTCGATCAGGAAGGTGGTCGTGTGCAACGTTTCCGTGAAGGTTTCACTCAGCTCCCCGCAATGCAGGCTTTTGCGGCATTAGTTGAGGACTCAACTCAGCAACAACAAATAGCAAAAGAAGCGGGTTGGCAAATGGCGGCTGAAATGGTGGCGTTAGATATTGATTTGAGTTTTGCTCCGGTGTTGGATGTAGGGCATGAATGTCGTGCGATTGGTGATCGTAGTTTTGGCTGTGATGTAAAAAGTGCGGTCAATTTGGCGGCTGCTTTTATTGATGGTATGCACCAAGCAGGCATGGCAACAACAGGAAAACATTTCCCTGGGCATGGTCATGTTTTAGCTGATTCTCATCTTGAAACGCCTTATGATGAGCGAGCAAAAGAAGTGATTTTTCATCATGATATTTTGCCATTCCAGCAATTAATTCAACAGCGTAAGCTTGATGCGATTATGCCAGCTCACGTGATTTATACGCAGTGTGATAGTCAGCCAGCAAGTGGCTCGAGTTATTGGCTGAAAGAAATTTTGCGTAAACAGCTAGGCTTCCAAGGGGCGATTTTCTCTGATGATTTAGGCATGAAGGGCGCAGGCTTTATGGGTGATTTTGTGGCTCGTAGTGAAAAAGCCTTGAATGCTGGTTGTGACTTATTATTGCTTTGCAATGAACGTGAAGGTGTCATTCAAGTGCTTGATAATCTGAAGTTAGAGGAAACCACAGAGCATTTTGCAGCACGCCAAGATCGCTTGAAATCGCTCTTTAAACAAAAATCCTTTGATTGGTCAGAACTCACAAAAACTTCGCGTTGGATTGAAAATCATCAAAAACTGACCGCACTTCAACAAGAGTGGCTTGCTTCTAAATGATTGATTGCCATCATTATCAAAAAGGCGATTGCCGTTCTTGTCAATGGCTTGAAATGCCTTATGAACAGCAACTCGCCAAGAAAGAAGAGCATCTTAAACAACAACTTGCCAAATTAGATTGTGATAATTTAATTTGGCATCCGCCTTTTTATTCCTCCGAGCATGCCTTTCGTAATAAAGCGAAAATGGTGGTAAGTGGCGCGGTGGAACGTCCTATTTTAGGTATTTTACAAGACCCGAATGATCCACAAAGTGCGGTGGATTTATGTGATTGCCCGCTTTATCCGCAACGCTTTGTAGAGCTATTCCCAATTCTAAAAGATTTTATTGGGCGCGCGGGTTTAGTCCCTTATAACGTGGCTAAGCAAAAAGGTGAGCTCAAATATATTCTGCTCACAGAAAGCCAACATACAAAAAAATTGATGTTGCGTTTTGTATTGCGTTCAGAAACTAAATTGCCGTTAATTCAACGTGAGTTTGCAGGGTTATTGGAAAAATTACCACAACTTGAAGTGGTGAGTGTGAATATCCAACCTCAACATGCGGCAATCTTAGAAGGTGAGAAAGAAATCTTTTTGACGGATCAACATACTTTATCAGAAAGCTTTAACGGTATTCCGTTGTTTATTCGCCCTCAAGGTTTCTTCCAAACAAATCCACTTGTAGCGCAAGGGCTATATGCAACGGCACAAGATTGGGTACAAGATTTGCCGATTACTAAACTTTGGGATCTCTTTTGTGGCGTTGGAGGCTTTGGACTTCATTGTGCTAAAGCTTTGCAGGATAAACATCAACAAGAAGTGGAATTAACGGGAATTGAAATTTCGCCATCCGCTATTCAAGCGGCGACTCAATCCGCTCAGGTGTTAGGGCTAAACAACGTTAAATTTCAATCATTGGATGCGGCTAATTTTGCTTTAGCACAAGATGAAAATAAACCAGATTTGGTGATCGTCAACCCGCCTCGTCGAGGTATCGGAAAGGAACTCGCTGAATTTCTCAATGAAATGCAACCGCACTTTATTCTTTATTCTAGTTGCAACGCGATTTCCATGGGAAAAGATTTACAACATCTAACCAATTATAAACTTAGTCAAATTCAATTATTTGATATGTTCCCGCATACAGCGCATTATGAAGCACTGACATTGCTGGAGCTCAATCCCTAATAAAAAAGCTAACATTCTGTTAGCTTTTTTTATTTAAAAATTTAACCGCACTTTTATTTTGCTATAAACCAGGGCAATTAAGAAAAATACGGCCTGTAACAAAATAATGCATGCACCAGTGGAGGCATCAAAATGATAGCTAAGTAGCACGCCTAGTAGGCTTGCAGTTACAGCACTGATGATCGCGATAACCAGCATTTTATCGAAGCGATTGGTCAGTGTGAGAGCCGTGATGCCAGGCGCAATTAGCATCGCTACAACCAAAATAACCCCAACCACTTGCATCGTACTCACAATAGTGAGCGCGAGTAATGTGAGCAAGCCATAATGCAATAATTTAGGTGAGAGACCTGCAACACGAGCATGGCTAGGGTCAAAGCAGTAGAGAAGGAAATCACGACGCTTTAATCCAAGTAAAATAAAAATGATCAAGGCGATGATAGCCGTTTGAATCAGCTCTTGTCGGCTTACACCTAATACGTTACCGAATAAGATGTGTGTGAGATGTTGTGAAGTTTGGATTTTAGTGAACAGCACCAAACCAATGGCAAACATCCCCGAAAATACAATCCCCATCGCGGTATCTTCTTTGATACGGCTGTTCTCTTTTAAATAACC
>CAJPKS010000126.1:0-5498 GCA_905371285.1 Haemophilus sp. HMSC068C11
TAGGCGCACTTCGTTCAATACGACGAATAAGCTCGGCATAGAGATTATCCAATAACGCTATGCCTTGTTCGAGATGACGAATATTTTCGGATAAAGTGCGTTCTACGCCGATAGATTTTCGCTCACGATGTGCTTGGATTTCTCGCTCATCAATGCCATGGCTAAAATCCCAAATTCGCTTACCCATTTTCCCGAAGATATTTAACAGAATAGATTGATCGAGTTTTTGCACATCTTCGCAAGTTTCTAACCCCATTTTCAATAAACGCTCAGAGGTGACTTTGCCCACGCCAGGGATTTTTTTCAATGGCAGTGTTTTTACAAATTGCTCCACTTCATGAGGTTGAATCACAAATTGTCCGTTCGGTTTATTCATATCGGAAGCAATTTTGGCGAGAAATTTAAGGGGCGCTACACCGGCAGAGGCGGTCAGTTTTAATTCATCAAAAATCGCTTGGCGAATTTCTTGTGCGATCCACGTGGCGGATCCTGAACATTGTGTACAATCTGTGACATCTAAATAAGCTTCATCTAAGGAAAGTGGCTCAATGATAGAAGTGTAACGTTGAAAGATTTGATGAATTTGTGCGGATACCTGTTTATAAAGCGGCATATTGACTGGCACTAAAATCAGGTTAGGGCATTTTTTGATGGCTTGTGCAGTAGGCATCGCACTGTGTAGTCCAAATTTTCGAGCTTCATAATTACAGGTGGTAAGCACACCACGTTGTCGAGAACTTCCCCCCACCGCAACAGGTTTGCCCTGTAGCGTTGGATTTTCACGGATTTCAACAGAGGCATAAAAGCAATCCATGTCAATGTGAATAATTTTTCGGGTGGAATTCATGCGGTAAGTGCGGTCAAAATTAGGCGTGTTTTTAGTATATCTAAAAGAAAATAACTGTTCAAGCATACAGTTGTTAAAAAGCCCACATTACGTGGGCTAGATAAGAGAATTAACGATCAGAGAGAACGGTTTTATCACCAAACAGGATAACGCGTTCAATAGGATAAACATCAATTTTTTCTTGTTGGTTCATAAAGACTTTGCGTGCGTCTTCAGCCAATTGAACAAACGGAATTTGTAAATTAATATTGATGGATTTACCCGGTTGTAATGGGGTTTCTAAGTTGATTTGCATATCTTGGCTGTAAATCACTTTGCGGTTATTCACATACACGCCCACCCATTGAATATTTTTGATTGGTTTTTGACCAATGTTAGTGATTTCATGTTTGAATGCACTTAATGCTTGGCCATTTTCGTCAACCACCATTTCACGATTACCAATATTGATGGCAAGATATTTGTCGATGTTATCACTCGCTTTTGCCACTTGTTGAGTTGCTTGTGATGCTTTTGCGGGTGTTGCTTCTTTTGCAATAACTTGTGTGTTAAATGCTAAACATAATGCACCTAATGAAAGTGCGGTCAGAGATTTTAATGTTTTCATTATTCGATTCCTTATAAAAAAGTGGCAAAATTTTACCCTAACTTCTCAGGTTAATAAATAGCTTCTTTTCCTTTCTTAGATTTTTTGATAAACTGCCGAACGATTTTGGGGCTGATTCTGGATTCGACGGGATTAGCGAAGCCCAAGGTGCACGTCGAGGTGCGGTAGGCCTCGTAAATAAACCGCAAAAAAATAGTCGCAAACGACGAACAATACGCTTTAGCAGCTTAATAACCTGCTCATAGCCTTCGCTCCCCAGCTTCCGCTCGTAAGACGGGGATAAAGCGGAGTCAAACCAAAACGAGATCGTGTGGAAGCCGCTGTTTGAGGATCGAAGCACTAAATTGAATCAAACTAGCTTAAGTTTAGCGTGTCTGTCCGCATGCTTAAGTGAAATTAAAGACGAGACTAAACGTGTAGTACTGAAGGTAGAGTAATTTCGGACGCGGGTTCAACTCCCGCCAGCTCCACCACAAAATAAACCTATCAAGTCCTATGAAAGACTTTAAAGCCTTGAAAATAATGACTTCAAGGCTTTTTTATTACGCTTTTAACTTCTATCAAACTCTCGAATTTGAGTAGTACGTTTAATAGTTGGCGCTTATTGATTGGTTAAATTGTTGCATTAGTAAAGTGCTTAGTAATCGGTAAATTATCAGCTAAAGGAGAAAAAATGAATATTTTATTATTAGACGGTGGTAAAGATTTCGGACATTCACATGGTGAGTTAAATCACACACTTCACAAAAAAGCGAAAGAAGTTTTGACCGCACTTGGACACAATGTACAAGAAACCGTGATTGATGCCGGCTATGATGTTGAAGCAGAAATCGAAAAATTCTTGTGGATGGATGCCGTGATTTGGCAGATGCCAGGTTGGTGGATGCACGAACCTTGGACAGTGAAAAAATACATAGACGAAGTATTAACCGCTGGACACGGCAAGCTTTACCACAGTGACGGCCGTCATCGTGTCAATCCGACAGAAGGCTACGGCACAGGTGGCTTGTTGCAAGGCAAAAAACACATGCTTTCGCTTACGTGGAATGCGCCGATTGAAGCGTTCACCCGTGAAGGCGACTTCTTCGAAGGCAAAGGCGTGGATGCGTTATACATGCACTTTCACAAACTCAACGAGTTTATCGGTTTGACCCGTCTGCCGACATTCTTATGTAACGATGTGATTAAAAATCCACAAGTAGAACAATACTTAGCAGACTACCAAGCACATTTGGAAAAAGTGTTCGGATAATTACAAAATATGAGTTTAGAAGGTGAGCATTTTGGCTCACCTTTTTATTTCAAACGCTTATCAAACTTTTTGATAGGGAGAGGAATAGACTGAGTTTAGATCAAACAAGCGGTTTTAATTTTGAATTGAATTTGTAAAAACATCTAAAAATCTGACCGCACTTTAAAATAAAAAGATCTAAACATCCTCAATTTGAAACTGCTTACGCCAGCGATTAGGTGAAATCTTATGTTTTTTCAAGAAGTGCTGACGCAAGGCGGTATCGCTATGAAATCCACTTTGTTCTGCAATGTCAGTGATAGATAAATCTGTGCTTTCCAAAAGCTCTCTTGCTCGTTGTAGCCTTGCTTCAATTAACCATTGATTTAATGACATTCCGGTTGCTTTGCGAAAATGTCGGGTGAAAGTGCTACGGCTCATTGACAAACGTTCGGCAAGGCTATCAGTCGAATGAAGTGCGGTCAGATTTTCATTTAAATAAGCAAGCAACGCATTGATATTATGATTAGGTGTCGAACGAGAAATAGGGCGTTCGATAAATTGTGCTTGTCCGCCTTCACGATGAGGAGGGATAACCAGTATTCGGGCAATATGATTGGCAATTTTCACACCATATAATTTACGGACAATAGAAAGACAACAATCCATGGAAGCTGCCGTTCCTGCTGAGGTAATCAGTCGATCTTGTTCCAAATAAATAGGATTTAAATCCCATTTCACCTGCGGAAAGCGACTAGTAAAATCACTATCTCCTAGCCAATGTGTGGTTGCTTTTTTGCCGTTAAGTAGACCACTGCACGCTAACACATAGGCGCCATAACATAAACCCACCACTGTTGCACCACGTTGATACGCTTGCCGTAATGCTGTTAATAAAACCTCACTCGGCATCACTTGGGTATCATGCCATCCAGTCATCACAACAATATCGGCATTCTCCAACCATTCTAAACCTCCATCTAAATGTATGTGAAATAGCGAGTTTGTCAGGTTGTCTGAATCGCTAACGATTTTACAGTCAAATAACGGCTTGCCGTTTAAATCCGACATAGAAAAAACGGAATATGCCATCGCAAAATGAATGGGCATCATTTGTTCATACACAATTAAAGCTACTGTGGGTGTATTCATTTTATTCTCCTATTTAATATGAGCATAACACAGAAATGACCTGATTATTACGTTTATTGATTTTTTGTCTATTTTTGCGCAATTTTGTTCTCACTATAATATGTTTATTCATTCAATAACGTATAGAAAAGGAAAAACAATGAACTTAAAAACCTTAATTAACACTACAGAATTGGCTATTAGCGCAAATACTTTCGCTGTAGGTCTTGTCTCTAAAAACACTGATAACTACCAACATATCCGCAATGCCACGGGTCGCCTGAACTACGCAGGGAAAACTTTTTTAATTGATCCGATGCTTGCTGAAAAAGGACGTTATGCAGGCTTTGAAGGGACATTAAATAGCCATTTGCGTAATCCACTTGTGGAATTGCCGATGAAAGCAGAAGATACTTTTAAAGATGTTGATGCCATTATTTTGACTCATACACATGAAGATCATTGGGATGAGGTTGCACAAAAAATTTTACCTAAATCCATCAAAATTTTTGTGCAACATGAACGGGATGGCGACTTACTCAAAGCGCAAGGTTTTACTAACATAACCAGTTTATCGCTAGAAAAACCTGTGGAGTTTGAAGGTATTATTTTAAATAAAACAGGCGGCTCTCACGGCACAACGGAAATGTACGCTGTACCACAATTAGCTGAGATTTTAGATGAGGCGATGGGAGTAACATTCCAAGCGAAAGGTCATCCAACGGTTTACTTGGTTGGTGATACAATTTGGACTGCCGAAGTAAACAAAGCCATTAATCGTTATAAACCTGATGTAATGATTATGAACACAGGTGATGCGCGTACCTTAGCTTTTCCGAATGACGGCATTATTATGGGGTTACAAGATGTTGCTCATGCTCGCCAAATGCTACCGAATACAAAACTTATCACGGTGCACATGGATGCGGTAAACCATATGTCTGTGTACCGTAAGGATTTACGTCAATTTGTCCAAGCAAACAAGCTTGAAAATGTAGTAATTCCAGAAGATGGTGAAACAGTGAAGTTTTAAAAACAAGCGGTTTTAATTTTGAATTGAATTTGCAAAAACACCTAAAAATTTGACCACACTTTGTTATAAAAAAGCCGTCTGAAATTTCAGACGGCCTTTTTCTAAGAAATAATTTTAATTAATTCCTTCCACTAAAATTGCGCGGCCTGTTGTTGCGCCCAAACGGATGGATTTGAATGCTTGGAAACGCCGAAATCGGGCACGATACGCAATACTTTCCGCAAAACGGGTTTTCTGTTTCAGGAAAACCGCCTGCCGGAAAACTTGACCGCGATGCAGAATATCGCTATTTTTATGGACAAACCCGATGAAGGCGAAATCATCGCGCTGGCGGCGAAAGTCGGGCTGACTGCGGGCGATTTGAACAAATATCCGACCGAATTGTCCGGCGGCATGGCGAAACGGGTAGCATTTTTGCGCCTGCTGCTGTGCGGCTGCGACCTTGCCTTGCTGGACGAGCCGTTCGTCGGTTTGGACCGCGATTTGCGCGATATTTTGGTCGCCATGCTGGTGGAAAAAATCGAGCGGCAGGGCATGGCGTGTATGCTGGTAACGCACGACCGCTTCGAAGCCGCACGCCTGAGCCATGAAATCATGCTGCTTTCCACTAAGGGCATGAACGTGCAAAACGTGATTACCCTGCCTACGC
>CAJPKS010000127.1:0-5482 GCA_905371285.1 Haemophilus sp. HMSC068C11
TTACAAATCTTTACAAACATGAATTTTTGAGCTAATAAGAGAAGGACTCTTTATAAAAATATCGCCTAATGACAAGGAGGCTCAAATGCAACACAAACTACTTTTCTCTGCAATTGCTCTTGCTCTTTCCTATTCTGCTCAAGCGGTTATAGTACCTGAGGGAACGCAATTAGATGAAAAACAGCATATCGTCATCAATAACGGGGCAGAACCACAAAGTTTTGACCCACAAAAAACCGAAGGTGTGCCAGAATCTGCCGTTGCTTATCAATTACTTGAAGGCTTAGTCACCTCAGACTCTGAAGGTAAACTTCAACCAGGTGTGGCTGAAAGCTGGGAAAATACACCTGACTTCAAAACTTGGACATTCCATTTACGTAAAGATGCTAAATGGTCAAACGGCGATCCTGTTACCGCGCACGATTTCGTATTTGCGTGGCGTCGTTTAGTGGATCCTGCAACTGCAGCGCCTTATGCAAGTTACTTAAGTTACTTACAAGTAGAAAATGCGCAAGACATCATTGACGGTAAGAAAAAACCGGCTGAATTAGGTGTTGAAGCAAAAGATGATTACACCTTTGTGGTTCATGCAACCAATCCTGTGCCTTATGCAGTCAGTTTAACGACTCACCAATCCTTATTGCCATTACCACAAAAAGTGGTCGAAAAATTGGGTGATGCATGGGTGAAAAAAGAAAACTACGTGGGTAATGGCGCCTATAAACTGACTAACCACATCATTAACGAAAAAATTGAATTTGAACGCAACCCACTTTATTGGAACGATAAAGAAACCGTAATCAATAGCGCTACATTCCTCGCTATTGAGAACCCAAGCACCGATGTAGCGCGTTATCGTGCAGGTGATTTAGACATGACCAATTATGGTTTACCGCCAGAACAATTCGCTAAATTACAAAAAGAATTGCCAGGCGAAGTATACATTACTCGTACCCTAGCAACTTATTCTTATGAGTTAAACAATAAGAAAGCACCTTTTGATAACGTGAATGTTCGCAAAGCCTTGAACTTATCCCTTGATCGTAATGTGATCACCGATAAAGTATTGGGCCAAGGTCAAACACCAACCTATGTGTTTACCCCAACTTATATCGAAGAAGGTCATCTCATTCAACAACCTGCTTATTCAAAAGAACCGATGGCACAACGTAATGAAGAAGCCATTAAACTCTTAGAAGAAGCCGGTTACAGCAAAGCGAATCCGTTGAAATTCACCATTCTTTACAATACTAATGAAAACCACAAAAAAGTGGCCATTGCTGCAGCATCTATGTGGAAAGCGAACACCAAAGGTTTGATTGATGTGAAATTAGAAAACCAAGAGTGGAAAACTTACATTGATAGCCGTCGTGCGGGTCGTTACGACGCGGCACGTGCAGGATGGAATGCGGATTACAACCAAGCAACAACATTCGGTAACTATTTCTTATCTAATTCGAGTAACAATACCGCGAAATATGCGAACCCAGAATACGATAAAGCCATTGCTGAATCTTATGTTGCAACGGATGCGGAAGGACGTGCAAAAGCCTACGCGAAAGCCGAAGAAATTCTTGCAAAAGATTTCGGTATCGTACCAATCTTTAACTATGTGAATCCACGCTTAGTGAAACCTTACGTAAAAGGTTATTCAGGCAAAGATCCACAAGATCACATTTACTTACGCAACCTTTATATTATTAAACATTAATTCGTTGCTTGTATTTAAGTGCGGTTAAAAATTATCGTGTTTTTGACCGCACTTTTCGCCCATTTTGGTTGGAGTTATTATGCTCAAATTTATTTTTAAACGGCTGTTGGAAGCCTTACCAACGCTGTTTATTTTGATTACTTTTTCCTTCTTTCTGATGCGTCTCGCCCCTGGTAGCCCGTTCACATCGGAACGTGCTTATCCACCAGAAGTCATGGCTAATATCGAAGCAAAGTATCATTTAAATGAACCATTATATAAACAATATTTCCTTTATTTAGAAAATCTTTCCAAAGGAGATTTTGGTCCCTCTTTTAAATATAAAGACCAATCAGTGAATGATTTAATCGCATCAGCCTTCCCTGTTTCCTTAAAATTAGGGATGGTCGCCTTCGCCTTTGCAGTGGTATTAGGTGTCACAGCGGGTACGCTTGCCGCACTCAATCAAAATAGCCGTTGGGATTATATTCTGATGAGTTTCTCGATGCTTGGAGTCATTATGCCAAGCTTTGTCTTCGCACCAGTCTTGGTGCTGATTTTCGCCATTTATTTAGGGTGGCTGCCAGCTGGTGGTTGGAACGGCGGTACCGCCATGTACATGATCTTACCTGTCGCCTCCTTAACTATCGCTTATGTTGCAGGGATTGCGCGTATCATGCGTGGCTCGATGATTGAAGTGTTACATTCCAACTTTATTCGTACCGCCAAAGCTAAAGGACTTTCTACCTCGAGAATCATTTTAAAACATGCTTTGCGCCCTGCTCTTTTACCCGTGATAACCTATTTAGGCCCCGCTTTCGTAGGGATTATTACCGGCTCAATGGTTATCGAAAGCGTATTTGGTTTACCTGGCATGGGGTTATTATTTGTAAACGGCGCATTAAACCGCGATTATTCTTTAGTTTTGAGTCTCACTATTTTAGTGGGCACATTAACCATTTTATTTAATGCGATTGTGGATATTTTATACGCCATCATCGATCCAAAAATTCGTTATTAAGGATAAGTTATGACAGATTATCGTACTCAGCCGATTAATCAGAAAAATGCGGATTTTGTGGAACAAGTGGCTGACCGTATTGAAGAAATGCAACTGGAAGGCCGCAGTCTATGGCAAGATGCGAAACGCCGTTTTTTCCGCAACAAAGCGGCCGTTGCCAGTCTGATTATTTTGGCGTTTATTATTATATTTATCACCGTAGCGCCTTGGTTCTTCCCCTTTACCTATGAAGATACCGATTGGAATATGATGAGCGCTGCACCAACAATGGAAGGCTATCACTTCTTCGGTACCGATGCCTCGGGTCGAGACTTGTTGGTACGCACCGCTATCGGTGGGCGTATTTCCTTATTGGTCGGAATGGCGGGTGCTTTCATTTCCGTGACTATCGGCACAATTTATGGTGCGATTTCCGGCTATGTAGGCGGTAAAACGGATATGTTGATGATGCGCTTTTTAGAAATTCTTAGCTCATTTCCATTTATGTTTTTCGTCATTTTGTTAGTGACCCTTTTTGGCCAAAACATTTTCTTAATTTTTATCGCAATCGGGGCCATTGCTTGGCTTGGTCTTGCACGTATCGTACGCGGACAAACACTCAGCCTAAAAAATAAAGAATTCGTCGAAGCCGCCATTGTTTGTGGCGTACCTCGTCGCCAAATCATTTTGAAACACATTATTCCGAATGTATTAGGCTTAGTAGCAGTGTATGCCTCGCTTGAAGTACCGGGACTCATTCTATTTGAATCATTCTTAAGCTTCTTAGGATTAGGAACTCAAGAACCAATGAGTAGCTGGGGTGCACTCTTAAGTGATGGTGCTGCGCAAATGGAAGTCTCGCCTTGGCTATTAATTTTCCCGGCATTTTTCCTTTGCCTTACCCTATTTTGTTTTAACTTTATCGGTGACGGGTTGCGTGATGCACTCGATCCGAAAGATAGATAGGAGCGAATAATGAATCCTTTATTAGATGTAAAAAATCTCTACGTTCGCTTCAAAACACCAGATGGCGTCGTCACAGCAGTCAATGACTTAAACTTCACGCTGAATGCAGGAAGCACGCTCGGTATTGTAGGTGAAAGTGGTTCAGGCAAGTCACAAACGGCCTTTGCTTTAATGGGTTTATTGGCAGCCAACGGTGAAGTGGAAGGCTCTGCCATTTTTGAAGGTAAAGAATTAGTTAATTTACCAAATGCTGAGTTGAATAAAATCCGCGCCGAACAAATTTCCATGATTTTCCAAGATCCGATGACATCACTCAACCCATACATGAAAATCGGTGAACAACTCATGGAAGTGCTGCAATTGCACAAAGGTTATGATAAACAAACTGCCTTTGCCGAATCCGTGAAAATGTTAGATGCAGTTAAAATGCCAGAAGCTAAAAAACGCATGGGTATGTATCCGCACGAGTTTTCTGGCGGTATGCGTCAACGGGTGATGATTGCGATGGCCTTACTATGTCGTCCAAAACTACTCATTGCTGATGAACCAACCACTGCTTTAGACGTGACGGTTCAAGCACAAATCATGACCTTGTTAAATGAGTTAAAACGCGAATTTAATACTGCGATTATTATGATTACCCATGATCTTGGTGTAGTGGCTGGTATCTGCGATCAAGTCATGGTGATGTATGCAGGGCGAACCATGGAATACGGCACAGCGGAACAAATTTTCTATCATCCGACTCATCCTTATTCTATTGGCTTAATGGATGCGATTCCTCGCTTAGATGGCAATGAAGAACACTTGGTCACCATTCCAGGCAATCCGCCGAATTTATTACATTTGCCAAAAGGTTGCCCATTCTCGCCCCGTTGCCAATTTGCTACCGAACAATGCCAAACTGCGCCAAAACTGACCGCATTTAATGAAGGTCAATTACGCAATTGTTGGTTACCCGTGGAGAAATTTACCCTATGACAGTTTCAAATAACAAAGAATTACTCCTTGAAGTCAATCACTTAGGCGTCAGTTTTAAAATTAAAAATGATAAATCCCTTTTCTTCGCCAAACCTCAAACCTTAAAAGCAGTAAAGGATGTTTCCTTTAAGCTTTATGAAGGTGAAACCCTCGGTGTAGTAGGTGAATCGGGTTGTGGTAAATCCACGCTTGCACGTGCCATCATCGGCTTAGTCGAAGCGAGTGAAGGGGAGATCTTGTGGCTTGGTAAAAATTTACGAAAACAATCAGCTAAACAATGGAAAGATACTCGCAAAGATATCCAAATGATTTTCCAAGACCCTCTCGCCTCTCTCAATCCGCGAATGAACATTGGCGAAATCATTGCCGAGCCATTAAAGATCTATCAACCGCACTTAAGTGCTGCTGAAGTGAAAGAAAAAGTACAAGCGATGATGTTGAAAGTCGGGCTTTTACCGAACTTGATTAACCGCTATCCACATGAGTTTTCTGGTGGCCAATGTCAGCGTATCGGTATCGCTCGCGCGTTAATCATTGAGCCGAAAATGATCATTTGTGATGAACCCGTTTCTGCGCTGGACGTGTCCATTCAGGCACAAGTAGTGAATTTGTTAAAATCGCTACAAAAAGAAATGGGGCTTTCCTTAATTTTTATCGCTCATGATTTGGCGGTGGTAAAACACATTTCTGACCGCGTATTGGTGATGTATTTAGGTAATGCCATGGAATTAGGCAGCGATGAGGAAGTGTATAACAATACCAAACATCCTTATACCAAAGCCTTAATGTCTGCAGTTCCAATTCCCGATCCTAAATTGGAACGCAATAAATCCATTGAATTGCTT
>CAJPKS010000128.1:0-5356 GCA_905371285.1 Haemophilus sp. HMSC068C11
TAGCTATATTTTATAACTAAATGCTATTTATTCACGATGTTATTTCCTGAAGGCTTAATTTCTGTACTCGTAGAACGTGTCACAATTTGTGTTGAGCCTGAAGTGCGGTCAAAATTCATATCAAATTTTAATTGTGAGCGATAATTTTCCACCCACATTACGGTCGCACCACAGACTGCAACGGGAATAACGACTAAATTCACAATCGGTAATGCGGTACAAAGGGTGATTAATGCTCCGAATGTCAGGCTTTGTGTGCGTCTTTCGCCTAATGCATTTTTCATGATGCCAAAGGAAATCTTGTGGTTATCAAACGGATAGTCACAATATTGAATTGCCATCATCCAACAGGTAAATAAGAATGTCAGCACAGGGATAATGGTTTGTCCGATAACAGGGATAAAACTCAATAAGAACAAGCCCACAAATTTCGGTAAGCTGTACCATAGTTTTTGCCATTCACGATTTAGCATACGTGGCACATCTTTCATAATTTCGGCAAAACCATCATCATTAACGGCTTCACCGGTCAGCATTTTTTCGACTTTTTCTGCTAATAATCCATTAAACGGTGCGGCAATAAAGCCTGAAAGCGTTGTAAAGGCAAAATAGAAAAATAAGAGAATCGAGCCGATAGACAGTACAAGCAAAATCACACTTAAAAAGCTTAACCAATCAGGAATAAAGCTCATTACCCAGTCAATCATCGTGGAGATTTGTGAGACAAATAGCCAGAATAAGCCTGTAAGCAGAACGATGTTAAGTAAAATCGGCATAATCACAAAACGGCGGAGACCTTTTTGCGTAATAAAATGCCAACCCATTACGAAATGATTGAAAGCAGATTTTATTTCATTTTGATCGATCATCATTGTTCCTTTAAATTGAAAAGTAAAAAATACAAAATGTCACAGAAAGACAATATTTTTTGAGAAAGATTCCATCTCATCCCTTTTAATCTCTTGTTTGCTTTCCTATTTTTTCACCTGTGGAAATGTGATAGGATTAGCAAAAATCATTGCGTTAAGGAGCAACAAGAATGGACTTAAATACCATTTTGATTATTTTAGGGGTAATTGCCTTAATTGCCTTAGTGGTACACGGATTATGGTCAAATCGCCGTGAGAAATCAAAATATTTTAAAAGCGCGAATACATTTAACCGCACTTCTAAAAACGGTGAGGTCAATCCTTTTTCGCAAGCTGCTGATCCTAATGCGGATATTCGTTTAACACATCGTGCTCAAGCGGCACAGCCTGTACAACAAAGTGTTCAACCTAAAGTGGCACCACAGGCAGCAAGCCAACAGCAATTTAATTTTGATGAGCAACGTGCTCAAGTGGATGCGCGTCAAATAGAAAAAAGCGTCGATGATATTAAAATCTCCTTACCAAATCAGCCAGTTTATGAGATGAAAACGGCGCAACCTGCTCCTGCGCCACAGCCTGAACCTGTGGTTTATCCTGAAACGAATGTACAACCGAAACCACGTGTGGCAGAAATGACAATCGAAGAGTTAGAAGCACAAAGCAATGATTTTGATGGTGTAAATTCTTCTTCGCCTGAATTACGTGAGCAGTTAGCCGAGATGTCATTAAATCCAACTCAAGAACCTACTCATGAGAACGTACATTTTAACTATCACGAACCGGTAGAAGTGGAAAAACCAAAACAAACCACTGGCTTTATTCAACTTTATGTGATTTCAAATCAAAATCGTGAATTTTATGGTCCGCAGTTATCTCAATCGTTAGAAAACTTGGGATTCATTTTTGGCGAGCGTCAAATGTATCACCGCCACTTTGATTTAAGTGTGGCAAGCCCGGTTTTATTTAGCGTGGCAAACATTGAACAACCAGGTACGTTTGATTATTACAATATGGCAGAGTTTTCAACTATGGGCGTAGTACTCTTTATGCAGCTACCATCACCAGGTAATAATTTGGCAAACTTACGTATGATGATTCGTGCAGCGAAAACCATCGCAGAAGATTTAGGTGGCGTGGTGTTGACTGATCAGCAAGAGATTTTTGATGATGTAGCTGAGCAGGATTACTTATCTCGCATCGCATAAAACGCACGAAAAAATAACCGCACTTTGGGCGAGCCGATGGTTCGCCCATTTTAATTCAATGAGTAAACCGTTAGAGAACATTATGAGCCTTCAGCAACAAATTGATACATTACGTCAGGATCTTCGTCGTTATGAATATGAATATCACGTGTTGGATAATCCAACCATTCCTGATGCAGAATATGACCGTTTATTTCACCAACTTAAAGCCTTAGAAGCCGCCCATCCGGAACTCATTACGGCAGATTCACCTACTCAACGTGTGGGCGCAAAACCGCTTTCAGGTTTTGCCCAGATTCGTCATGAAATTCCAATGTTATCTTTAGATAATGCGTTTTCAGACGAGGAATTTTATGCATTCGTAAAACGCATTGAAGATCGTCTTATTCGTTTGCCTGAACCCCTTACTTTCTGCTGTGAACCTAAGTTAGATGGTTTAGCGGTGAGTATTTTGTATGTAAATGGCATACTGACTCAAGCGGCAACCCGTGGTGATGGGGCAACAGGGGAAGATATTACCGCGAATATCCGTACGATTCGAAATATTCCCTTGCAGCTTTTAATGGACAATCCTCCCGCTCGTTTAGAAGTGCGTGGTGAAGTGTTTATGCCACACGCGGGCTTTGAGCGTTTAAATCAACAGGCGTTAGAGAAAGGTGAGAAAACCTTTGCTAACCCGCGTAATGCAGCGGCGGGATCGTTGCGCCAGCTCGATCCGAAAATTACGAGTAAACGTCCATTGGTCTTGAATGCTTATGGTATTGGCATTGCGGAAGGGGTAGATTTGCCGAATACGCATTATGATCGTTTGCAATGGCTGAAGTCTATTGGGATTCCGGTAAACCCAGAAATCCGTTTATGTAACGGCATAGATGAAGTGTTGGATTTTTATCGTGATATTCAAAATAAACGCAGTTCTCTTGGCTACGATATTGATGGTACCGTACTGAAAATCAATGATATTGCGTTACAAGAGAAATTAGGTTTTATTTCCAAAGCGCCACGTTGGGCGATTGCTTATAAATTTCCTGCACAAGAAGAATTAACTCGCCTAAATGATGTGGAATTCCAAGTGGGCAGAACAGGGGCAATTACCCCAGTGGCTAAATTGGAACCGGTATTTGTGGCTGGTGTCACGGTGAGTAACGCCACATTGCATAACGGTGATGAAATCGAACGCTTGGACATTGCGATTGGCGATACGGTAGTGATTCGTCGTGCAGGGGATGTGATCCCACAAATTATCGGCGTGTTGCACGACCGTCGTCCAGCGGATGCAAGACCGATTATTTTTCCAGAAACTTGTCCTGTGTGTGATTCGGCCATTGTTCGTATTGAAGGTGAAGCGGTAGCGCGTTGTACGGGCGGTTTATTCTGTGCAGCGCAGCGTAAAGAAGCGCTTAAACATTTCGTTTCTCGTAAGGCCATGGATATTGATGGCGTAGGGGGTAAATTAATCGAGCAGTTGGTGGATCGTGAATTAATTCATACGCCAGCCGATTTATTTAAGTTAGATTTAACTACGCTAACCCGTTTGGAAAGAATGGGCACAAAATCTGCTGAAAATGCATTGGCTAGTCTTGAAAAAGCAAAAAATACGACGTTAGCACGTTTTATTTTTGCTTTAGGAATCCGTGAAGTGGGGGAGGCGACAGCATTGAATTTAGCAAATCATTTCAAAACCCTAGAAGCGTTGCAAAATGCAGATTTAGAAGCCTTACAGCAAGTGCCTGATGTGGGCGAAGTTGTGGCAAATCGTATTTTGGCGTTTTGGCACGAACCACATAATGTGGCGGTAGTGAATGATTTAATCGCTCAAGGCGTACATTGGGAAACCGTGGAAACCAAAGAAGTGATAGAAAACCGCTTTAAAGGCAAAACGGTTGTATTAACCGGAACCTTAACTCAAATGGGACGTAATGAAGCTAAAGCCTTATTACAAGACATGGGCGCGAAAGTGAGCGGCTCGGTTTCAGCAAAAACAGATTTTGTGATTGCCGGTGATGCGGCGGGTTCTAAGCTCACAAAAGCACAAGAATTAGGTGTTACCGTTTTAACGGAAGAAGAATTTTTGGCTCAGATTTAACCGTCTCAATCGAAAAAAAAACTAAAAAAATGACCGCACTTCATCTCATCTCAAGATTAAGTGCGGTTTAACTTTTCTTCTTAATAAACGATAGCGGACATTTTAAGCTCTTAATTTACTGGCTCCGCGTTCCAGTTGTTTTGCCAAGCATTCTTTTGAAGCAATAATCTGTTTACCAAAACGTTTATATAAACGTTGTTTTAATTTTGCCAACCCTTTCACTTTAGCACTTTTTTCTGCCCCAAATAACTGCTTAATATGGAGTGTCACCTGACCAATCTCTTGTAAGGCTATACCTGTTTTGGCTTTTAATTCGTTTAATTGGAACGTGATTTTTTCCTGTACATGCTGTTCCAATCGTTGCATTAATTCTGTCGTATCGGCGGTTTCATTTTGACACAACTGTTCAAATTCGGCGATTTCTGTACTGAAATCTAGCTGTAACCCTTGTTCCAGTTCAATTAATACTGCCGTGCCGTATTCCAATTGTGATGTTAATTGCTGTTGGCTTTGAACTAATTGATTTTGAATGGCTTCACTTTGCTCAATACATTCATTTAATGACTGTTTCATTTCTGTTTGTTGCTGTATGGCAGAGGCTTTTATTGAATCAATTCGTTGTTGAATTTGCTGCATAAGATCTGACATTGTTTGTACGTTTTCCATTTTCTTCTCCTTTGGGATTTTTAACCGCACTTAAGAAAAGTGCGGTCATTTTGTTACTTATTTTTTGATGATTTGTTTCACATCCACTTCTGTTTTATTCCATTCTTTATCGACTTTACCGATAATTTGAATGTTATCTTGAGGTGCTATCGTTTCACCACTCCATGCTTTTTTGCTGACTTCAATTTGAATTTCTTTTCCACTTGCGTCTTTAAATAAGAAATCCTTTTTACCAATTTGTTTTACAATTTGTCCGTCTAAACGAACTGGAGTGTCATCATTGGCATTTAATGCATCATCAACGGTTTTTACAATAACACTTTCATCGACAAAACCTTGTTGGGTGTTGTGCTTGTGACCATCATTAAATCCTTGTGCTATTGCGGTGTTATATACGGCAACAGAAGATAATGCGATAGCTGCAACAGTAAGTAATTTTTTCATAGTTTGTTCTCCTAAATAAGATAATCATAAAGTAAGTTGAAAGCTTTGCTTTCAGATGTATTAAATCATTCAAATCTTAATCTTTT
>CAJPKS010000129.1:0-5284 GCA_905371285.1 Haemophilus sp. HMSC068C11
TGATTATGGATTACGCTCAAGAGGCTATTAATTCGCTTTTATGGATAGTAAAAACATTAGCGATGACGGCTGTTGTTTTTAGCTTTGGTATATTCTTATTAGTTCGTTTTACCCACTGGGGCAAACAATTTTGGCAATTTGCGGGCGGGTATCTTTCACCACGTCGAAGTATTAAGCCTTTGCTATTTTTCTTATTAATTGTAGCGATGACATTAGTCAGTGTGCGTATTAGCTTGGTGCATTCCGAATGGTATAACAATATGTACACGTCCTTACAGGAATTTAATGAACCTGTATTTTGGGATCAAATGGTATTGTTTTGTGTGATTGCGACAAGCTCTGTCATGACAGCATTACTTAGCTATTATTTAGAACAACGTTTTTCTATTAATTGGATTGAATGGTTGAATAGTCAGTTAGTCGATAAATGGATGGATAATCGTGCGTACTATAAGACCCAGTATGTTTCCGCTAACTTAGATAACCCCGATCAACGTATTCAACAAGATGTGCAATCTTATGTGAGAGCCTCGCTTTCCTTAAGCACTGGTGTGATTGATGCTGTCACCTCGATGATTTCTTACACGATCTTATTGTGGGGATTAGCGGGGCCAATGATTGTATTTGGTACTGAAATTCCACGCATGATGGTGTTCTTGGTGTTTGCTTATGTGATTATCACTACTGCGATTGCATTCCGTTTAGGACGTCCATTAATTATGTTGAATTTCGTCAACGAGCGCTTAAACGCTAACTATCGTTATTCTTTAATTCGTATCAAAGAATATGCGGAAAGTGTAGCATTTTATGCGGGTGAGAAAGTTGAGAGTAGCCAACTTTATAAACAATTCGGATCGGTAATCAATAACATGTGGGATATTGTTTATCGAACTTTAAAATTTTCTGGTTTTAACCTGGTGGTTAGCCAAGTTTCGGTTGTGTTCCCTTTGCTCATTCAAGTGGGACGTTATTTCGAGAAGCAAATTAAACTCGGCGATCTGATGCAGACGCTACAAGTATTTGGTAAGTTGCATTCAAATCTTTCGTTCTTCCGTAATTCTTACGATGGTTTTGCCGGATACAAAGCCACATTAGATCGTTTAACGGGCTTTAGTTATGCGATTGATATGGCGAATCGTCAATCTACGTCGCATTTACATGAACACGAAACTGACGTGATCTTTAAGGATTTAAGCATCAGTAATCCATTTGGAAAAACCTTAATTGAGAATTTAAATTTGACGCTACCAAAAGGTTCAACCCTATTAATTCAAGGTAATTCTGGTGTGGGGAAAACTACGTTGTTGAGAACCGTGGCAGGGCTGTGGGCGTATTCTGAAGGGGATGTATATTGTCCAACCCATCAGCTTTTCTTATCACAAAAACCTTATTTACCACAAGGCAGTTTATTGACTGCGCTGGCTTATCCGAATGAAGAACAGGCCTTTAATCGTGATGAGATGATTGAAGTATTAAAACAAGTGTTTTTAGGGCATTTACAAGATCGTTTAGAACAAGAGCAAGATTGGACGCGTATCCTTTCTCTCGGTGAGCAACAACGTTTGGCTTTCGCACGTTTGTTATTACATAAACCAAACGTCGCTTTCTTGGATGAAGCAACTGCGAGTATGGATGAAGGCTTAGAAGATAGGATGTATCGACTATTAAAAGAACGTTTACCTAATACAACGGTTATTAGCGTGGGGCATCGTTCAACTTTACAAGCTTTCCATCAGCAACAATTGATGATTTTAGGTAACGGGAAGTGGCGATTCACTGACAGAAATCTCGTATAAAACACCATTAAAATTGACGGTACTTACCTTGTTAGAAAAAATACTGAGGTAAGTGTGGATGAACAAAGTAAAAAATCCTGTTATCAAACTCAATTTTTTGATACATTTAGGACAATTTTTTTCTATGCTCAGAAATGAGTAATTTTTCACCAAACTAATGACGGAATTCTTATGTTATTCAAAAAAATTCGTGGTTTATTTTCAAACGATCTTTCAATCGATCTAGGTACAGCAAATACATTAATTTACGTGAAAGGCCAAGGCATCGTACTTGATGAACCTTCAGTTGTGGCAATTCGTCAAGATCGTATGGGCGCATACAAAAGTATTGCGGCAGTAGGTAAAGAAGCAAAACAAATGCTTGGTCGTACCCCAAAAAGTATCGTGGCTATTCGTCCGATGAAAGATGGTGTAATCGCTGATTTCTCTGTGACTGAGAAAATGTTGCAATACTTTATCAAACAAGTACATAGCGGTAACTTTATGCGTCCTAGCCCGCGCGTACTCGTTTGTGTACCGGCTGGTGCAACTCAAGTTGAACGTCGTGCAATCAAAGAATCAGCATTAGGTGCGGGTGCGCGTGAAGTGTATTTAATTGAAGAGCCAATGGCGGCTGCTATCGGTGCAAACTTGCCGGTTTCTACAGCGATAGGTTCAATGGTCATTGATATCGGTGGTGGTACCACTGAAGTGGCAGTGATTTCTTTAAACGGTATCGTGTACTCCTCTTCGGTACGCATCGGTGGTGACCGTTTTGATGAAGCAATTATTTCTTATGTTCGTCGTACTTTTGGTTCTGTGATTGGTGAGCCAACTGCAGAGCGTATCAAACACGAAATTGGTACAGCGTACATTCAAGAAGGTGATGAAATTTTAGAAATGGAAGTGCACGGTCATAACCTTGCTGAAGGTGCACCGCGTTCATTCAAATTAACCTCTCGAGATATACAAGAAGCTCTTCAACAACCATTAAATGGTATTGTTGCAGCAGTACGCACGGCACTTGAAGAATGCCAACCAGAACACGCAGCGGATATTTTTGAACGCGGTATGGTGTTAACGGGTGGTGGTGCTTTATTACGCAACATTGATGTATTGTTATCAAAAGAATGTGGCGTACCGGCAATCATCGCAGAAGAACCATTAACTTGTGTGGCTCGTGGCGGCGGTGAAGCAATCGAAATGATCGATATGCACGGTGGCGATATTTTTAGCGACGAAATTTAATCTCTAAAAGTGCGGTCAGAAAAATCGGCGTTTTTAATTCGTCTGATTTTTTGACCGCACTTTTCCTTTTAACCCTAGGACAGTGAATGAAACCCATTTTTGGTAAAGCACCACCATTAGGTATCCGACTCGCATTAGCGGTGATTGCTTCGATGACACTCATTTTAGTTGATGGACAAACCTCATCAATGACGAAGGCGCGTAGTGTGATGGAAACTGCCGTGGGAGGATTGTATTACCTTGCGAATGGGCCAAGAACGGTTCTAGATGGTGTATCAAGTAACTTGGTGGATACCAATAAGTTACTCATTGAAAATAAAGTATTGCGTGAGCAGTTGCGTGAGAAAAATGCTGATCTTTTATTATTGGATCAACTCAAAGTAGAAAACCAACGTCTTCGTTTACTGCTTAATTCGCCTTTACGCACCGATGAATACAAAAAAATTGCTGAAGTGCTTACTGCTGAAACTGACGTCTATCGTCAGCAAGTGGTGATCAATCAAGGGGAACGTGATGGGGCTTATGTCGGTCAGCCTGTGATTGATGAAAAGGGGATGATTGGGCAGATTATATCTGTTGGTGAGAACACCAGCCGAGTGTTGCTTTTAACGGATGTGACCCATTCTATTCCAGTGCAAGTTTTACGTAATGATGTGCGTGTCATTGCAAGTGGTACAGGGCACTCGGATGAACTTACCTTGGACAACGTCCCTCGTTCCGTAGATATTGAAAAAGGCGATTTATTGGTCACTTCAGGTTTGGGCGGTCGCTTTGTAGAAGGCTATCCGGTGGCAATCGTGCAAAGTGTGTCTCGTGATGGTTCTAACTATTTTGCGACGGTGAAAGCGAAACCTTTGGCTGAGTTAGATCGTTTACGTTATTTACTTTTACTCTGGCCAAGCAATCTTGATATGTCGAAAGTGAAATCCATGTCACCAGAAGAAGTGCGTCGTTTGGTACAGCAACGTTTAGAAAGCCAAGCCCATGAAGCGACACATTCTGTGAGTAAAACCAAAATTACGGATGACCAAGCAGATAGCACTCAACCGCATACAGGAAAAGAAATCGTGGATCCTGAAATTCCGACCACAATGCCTCAACAAGAGGAACCGGTTTCTCCAGATCAACAAGAACATAGGGATGAAGACTAATGCAAGGGCGTTTTATTTTTCAATGGGCGACCATTTTATGTTTCTTTGTTGTGGCATTAGTGATGGAGTTAGCGCCATGGCCAGCAGGCTTTCAAGCCTTTAAACCTTCTTGGTTGATTTTAGTCTTGCTTTACTGGACCCTTGCTTTACCTGATAGAGTAAGCATTGGTTGGGCATTTTTACTCGGGGTTTTATGGGATATCGTGCTAGGCTCTATTTTAGGCGTGCATGCACTGGTGCTTTCTATTGCCTTCTATTTTGTTTCAAAATATTACTTAATGTTGCGTAACCTTTCCCTTTGGTTTCAAAGTTTATTAGTGCTTCTCTTTGTTTTTGCGATTCGAGTCGCCATTTTCCTAGTTGAATTCTCTTTACATGATGCGTTTTTTAACTGGCAAGAAATCTTTGGTGCTATTGCATCCGGTGTATTATGGCCGTGGGTTTTCTTGCTCATGCGTACTGCGCGTCGAAGAGTTGGATTGCATTAATCATAAAAAAAGCTGATGAAGAAGTTCATCAGCTTTTCTTTTAGTTTTTACGACGATAGTTTGTTTTTCTTGTCGTAGTATTTCTCGTTTGAGACGTAGGATTGCGTTTTAAACGATAAGGTTTTGGAATATCACTAATCAATGAATTCGGGTCATATTGACTGACGGGAATAGAATGCCCAATGTATTCTTCAATAGCGGGTAAATTCATTGCATATTCTTCACAAGCAAAGCTTATAGATACACCACTTTCACCCGCTCGACCAGTACGCCCAATACGGTGAACGTAATCTTCTCTGTCATCGGGTAGATCAAAGTTAAAGACGTGGGTCACGTCTGAAATATGTAACCCACGTGCAGCAACGTCAGTTGCCACGAGAATATCGAGCTCACCATCGGTAAATTGTTTGAGCAATGAAAGACGTTTTTTCTGTGCCACATCACCTGTGAGTAATCCCACACGATGGCCATCTGCGGCTAAATAGCCCCAAATTTCTTCACATTTATGTTTAGTATTCGCAAAAACAATACAACGCTCCGGCCATTCTTCTTCCATTAACGTCAGTAAGAGAGGGATTTTATCTTCATTTGACGGATAGAAGAGTTCCTCTTTAATTCGATG
>CAJPKS010000130.1:0-5268 GCA_905371285.1 Haemophilus sp. HMSC068C11
GTGCGTGTATTTGCTGGAGCCGGTATTGTGGAAGGCTCACAACCTGTAGAAGAGTGGTTGGAAATTGAACGTAAAGCGGCAGGGCTCATTTCCCTGTTTGCAGAGAATAACGGAGAATAAGAAGAATGTCTGTAAGCGTATTTAATCGTTGTTGGTCAAAGGTGATCTTAGAAACCTTGGTTCGCCAAGGGGTCAGTCACTTTTGTATTGCGCCAGGTTCACGCTCAACACCTTTAACGCTAGAAGCTGTGCGTTTACAAAATGCCTCTCGAGCAACGTGTCATAGTCACTTTGATGAACGTGGCTTAGGCTTTTTTGCCTTGGGTATTGCAAAATCTACGCAAACACCTGTTGCTGTGATTGTAACCTCAGGTACTGCGGCAGCCAATTTATATCCAGCGATTATTGAAGCTCGCCAAACAGGCGTGAATTTAATTATTCTTACTGCCGATCGACCACCTGAATTGTGGGAATGTGGTGCAAATCAAGCGATCGTGCAACAAAATATGTTTGCTGATTACCCAGTGGCAAGTGTCAATTTACCGAAGCCTCAAGCCGATTATGCGGCGAAATGGTTAATTTCTACGTTAGAACAAGCTTGCTATAAACAAAAGCAACAACCAGGCGTGGTACATATTAATGTACCTTTTGCTGAGCCACTTTATAATGCCCAAGATCAAGAAATTGACGGTCATCCATGGTTAATGCCAATTCAACGTTGGTTAAGTCAGCCTAAAAATTGGGTTGATCATCAACCATTGCAACAAGAAGTGTTGATGCATGAGAATTGGGATAGCTGGCGTACAAAACGTGGTGTGATTGTGGCAGGGCAATTAACGCCTGAACAAGCGATGGGGATTAACTCATGGGCAAATACCATGGGGTGGATTTTGCTGACGGATATTCAATCCGGTGTTGAACCGCTCATGCCTTATGCGGATATTTGGCTAGCAAACCAAACAGTGAAGCAAAAATTACTTCAAGCTGATATCGTGATTCAATTTGGTTCTCGTTTTATCAGTAAACGAATTAACCAATTCTTAGCGGAGTTTCAAGGCGAATTTTGGGTGGTGGAGCAAAGTCAAAATGCAGTTGATCCAAATCACCATACGCAAACTCGCTTTAACGCCAAAGCACATCATTGGTTGCGTGCACATCCGCCATTGCGTCAAAAACCTTGGTTACTCGAGCCACTTGCGCTTTCTAAATTCTGTGCAACCTTTATCGAACAACAGGTCGGTGGCAATCTTAACGAAGCCTCATTAGCCCATCATATTGAACGTGTTTTACCTTACAACGGTATTTTGTTCTTAGGAAACAGTCTTTTTGTGCGTTTGGTTGATGCATTAACCAAATTACCTGAAGGGTATCCGATTTTCACCAACCGTGGTGCAAGCGGGATTGATGGCTTATTAGCAACAGCTGCAGGTATTGGTATCGGTGCCGATCAACCTGTGGTGGCGATGATTGGTGATACGTCCACACTTTACGATTTGAACTCTTTAGCCTTATTTAAGAATGTCACTCAACCAACCATTATTTTTGTGATTAACAATAATGGTGGTGCAATCTTTGATATGTTGCCAGTGGATGAAGAGGTGAAAGAGCAGTTCTATCGCTTGCCACATAATGGTGATTTCTCACAAGTCGCTGCAATGTTTGGTCTAAAATATGCCTTGCCTTACACCTGGGCAGATTTAAGCTCCGTGTTAAAACAAGCTTATACTCGCCGTCGAGCAACCTTAATTGAAATCAAAACAAACCAAAGTGATGGCAGCGCAACCTATAAGCGCTTGATTGAACAAATCAGCCACGCGGTTATTGGTGAATAATTTCTTTCCCCTCTTATATAGAGGGGATTTCTTTATATGGCATTATTATGATGAATCTTGTTTTTCTCCATGGCTTATTAGGCACGAAATCAGATTGGCAAAAAGTCATCGAAAATCTACCGCACTTTCGTTGTCTCTCTCTTGATTTACCGTTTCATGGCGAGAATAAAGGCGTAGACGTTGAAGATTTTGAGCAAACCGCTCAGTTCCTTGAAGAACAAATTCAACCCCTCATAAAAGATGAGCCTTATATCTTAATCGGTTATTCACTTGGTGGACGAATCGCACAATATTATGCACTGCAGGCTCAAGTGCAAAGAGGCAATTTACAAGCGGTGATTTTAGAAGGCGCGAATTTAGGTTTGCAGTCAGAGCAAGAAAAACAAAGTCGTCTGGTCAATGATAAAATGTGGGCGGAGCGATTTTTTCATGAAAAGCCTGAAACTGTGCTAGAGGATTGGTATCAACAGCCTGTCTTTTCTCATTTAAATGAACCGCAACGTAAGGCGTTAATTGAAAAGCGAAAAGCCAATTGTGGGGCAAATATTGGTCATATGTTACTGGCAACCAGTCTTGCCAAACAGCCTGATTTTCGAGAGAAAGTGCGGTCAAGTTTGCTGCCATTTTTTTATTTTTGTGGTGAACAAGATCAGAAGTTTCGTCAAATGGCAGAGGATAATCAACTTGATTTAACGATTATTCCTGATGCTGGTCATAATGCACATTTAGAAAACCCGACATATTTTGCTGAAAAAATAGAAAATATCGTATTAAAAATTGCTCAACCTTAAGAGAAATGCTAGGATTTAGCCCTTTCATTTTATTTGACTCTTAAGGAAGCAAAATGTCCTCACAACTTCGTAATGATCCACTTAAGGTTGCTTTAGCCTCTATGGTGGGTACCGCAATTGAATTCTTCGATTATTATATCTATGCCGCTGCGGCAGTATTGGTTTTTAACACGCAATTCTTCCATAGTGGTGATCCGCTTTCAGATGATTTGCTTTCTCTTTCGACATTGGCCTTAGCCTTCTTTGCTCGTCCAATTGGCTCCGCTTTATTTGGGCACTTTGGTGATAAGATTGGCCGTAAGAAAACTTTGGTCGCCTCTTTGGTTTTAATGGGCGGATCTACGGTCGTTATCGGTTTATTGCCGACTTATTCTCAAATTGGTATTTGGGCACCGATTTTGTTATGTATTTGCCGAGTCGGTCAGGGTATTGGTCTTGGTGGTGAATGGGGCGGTGCTGCTTTAGTGGCAACAGAAAATGCGCCAGAAGGAAAACGAGCTTGGTATGGCACATTCCCTCAATTAGGTGCGCCAATTGGTTTATTTGTGGCTAATGCGACCTTCTTCTTAGTGAGCTATTTCTGGGGGCAACAAGCCCTTGTTGAGTGGGCATGGCGTATCCCGTTTGTTTCTTCTTTAGCCTTAGTTTTAGTTGGGTTGTATGTTCGTTTAACTTTACATGAGAGCCATGTCTTCGTTGAAGCGGAAGAAAAAGGGAAAAAATTAAAAGCACCGGTGAGTGTGGTATTCACTAAACACTTTAAACCAATGGTGATTGGTACATTTATCATGGTGGCAACCTATTCCTTGTTCTATATTATGACTGCCTTTGCTCAAGCGTATTCTCGTACACCGGCAACCCTTTCAGAAGCTGGCTATCCTATGGGGTTAGGCATTCCTGCCAATACCTTCACGGGATTACTTTTAATGAGTGCGATCGTTTTTGCGATTTTTATCAGTATTTCAGGTCTTTATGCAGATAAAATCGGTCGTCGCAAATGGTTGATTTGGACAACGGTCAGCATTTTAATTTTTGCATTATGTATGCCATTATTCCTTGGAAATGGTACACCGGCTTCTGTATTTGCTTTCTTAGTAATTGGTATGGCATTAATGGGCATGACATTTGGCCCAATGGCGGCGTTATTACCTGAATTATTCCCAACGGAAGTACGTTATTCTGGCGCTTCTTTAGCCTACAATATTGCATCCATTATCGGGGCAACCATTGCGGCAATGATTTCATTAAAAATCAATGCACTTTATGGCTTAATGGGTGTAGGGATTTATTTAGCCATTAATGCATTCTTAACCTTGTTAGCGTTATTAGCCTCAAAAGAAACGAAAAACGTCGATTTAACACAAATCTAGTGACAAATTGATAATGAAAAAGCTGATGTAAATAACATCAGCTTTTTTTATTTGTTGAAAGGATGCAGTAAAAAAGAGCGTATTGCTACGCTTTCAGTCTATAAAAGTGCGGTTAAAAACAGCGTATTTTTAACATCAGATATGAAAAGAATTAATCTTCACCCCATACTTCTTTGGCAATTTCTTCAACATAACGGACTTTTGCCCATTGCTGTGCTTCCGTCATGATATTTCCTTCTTCAGTTGACGCAAAACCACATTGTGGGCTTAAGCAAAGCTGTTCAAGTGGAACATATTGAGTCGCTTCTTTAATGCGAGCTTTAATAGCCGCTTTATCTTCTAATTCAGGGAATTTTGAACTGATTAAACCTAATACAACACGGCCTTTGTGTGGATTATTGGCAAAGTGTTTTAATGGTTCAAACCCACCAGAACGTTCATCATCATATTCCAGGAAGTAGCCATCGTATTGGGTTTGGCCAAATAAAGCATCCGCAATAGGATCGTATGCACCAGTTAATAAATAAGTTGAACGGAAGTTGCCACGGCAAACGTGCGTGGTGATAACCATATCTGCTGGTTTAGCGGCTAATACAACTTGAATATTTTCAAGCGCTTGTGCTTTATCTGCTTCAAATTCTGGTTTTAGGTGATTGTTACAGAGTGAACCCCAATACACATCATCAAATTGTAAATAACGGCAACCTGCATCATAGAAGGCTTTGATCGCATCTTTATAAGCTTGTTGAACATCTTTGGCAAATTCTGCACGTGTCGCATAAACGCCCGTATCCCATTGAATTGGATACATTAATTGATTCGGACTTGGAATGGTATATTTTACGACGCCGCGATCCCCAACAATGTCTTTTAATTTTTTGAAATGTTCGATAAATGGGTGGTTTGGATTCCAAGATACTTTACCGCAGCAGCGAGTATTGTAAGGTTTGGTTTCCACGCCATTAAATTTATAACCATGTTCAGGGTGATAACCTTCGATGCCATTTAGGTTTTCTAAGAAATCAATATGCCAAAATGCACGGCGATATTCCCCATCAGTGATGACTTGAATACCTGAATCTAACTGAGCTTGTACCAATTTAGCAATTTCTTGATCTTCAACTTCCGTTAATTGTTCACGAGAAAGTTCGCCTGCTGCAAATTTTGCACGGGCTTCTTTTAAAGGTTGAGAACGTAAATATGAGCCCACAGTATCAGCGTGGAAAGGAAGTGTTTTTGATGTCATGTTTATATCCTTCTTTTTATTTTCGTATG
>CAJPKS010000131.1:0-5206 GCA_905371285.1 Haemophilus sp. HMSC068C11
AGCATGCTGAACTAACTGACGTGGTGCAAGCCAAGCGCCTTGAGGAATAAAACCGCCCCCAAAAGGTAACGGTAAACCCACTTTTTCACTTAATTCAGATTGGCTTAAAGACTGATATAAATCAGAAGGTAAATTCAGCTCAGCGATTTTACTTAATTTACTTTCAGCTTTGTCGCTGTAAGCACAAAGCGCGACACCGCAAAATTCATGTTCAAATTCGATTTTGTGCTGAATTGCCCATTGTAGGAATTGATGGCCATAGGCAAAGGCATGAATATAAAAACGAATATTGCGTTCGTTATCATCACTCAGTTGCGGATAAAAGGCACCTTGTTTGTTGCCGGATGCATTGAGGGCAGTTTGTTCATCCTCACAATAAATCGTAATTTTTGCTCCGCGTTTAACCAATGAAATGGCGGTGCAAAGCGAGGCAATCCCACCACCAATAATGGCAATATCTTGCTTGTTTAGATTCGCGGATTGACTATGAAACCAGGGTAATGAAAGTGCGGTCAGTTTTTCATGCGTTTTTTGACCAGAAAGACATTCTCGCTTTTTACCAAAGCCTTTTCGTTTCGTAATACTAAAGCCTGCATTTTCTAAGCCTTTTCTGACCGCACTTGCCGCAGTAAAGGTCGCAAAGGTGCCTTGTGGCTTGGTAAAACGAAACATTTGCTGATAAAGCTGCTCGTTCCACATGTCTGGATTTTTACTTGGCGCAAAACCATCTAAAAACCACGCATCAATTTTATCATTCATATAATCGCCCAGTTGCGGCAGATTTTCAGCCACATCACCAAACCAAAGATCTAACGTGGTTTCATCAAACTGAAAACGATAGCAACCCTGAATGGGATTAAGCCAATGCTGTTGTAAATGCTGAGCTAGATGAGAAAATTGCGGATAGGCTAAATGAGCTTGTTGTAACGCATCAAGTGGCAAAGGGTATTTTTCAAAAGAGATAAAATAAAGGCGTTTTAAAGGCGAATCGGGATGTTTCTGACGAAACTCACGGAATAGCGAGGTAACAGCAAAGAAATTTAATCCTGTGCCAAACCCTGTTTCAGCAATAACAAAATGGGCTTCTTGATAATTAACCCAGCGCTCCCACAACTGATTGCCTTCTAAAAACACATAATGGGTTTCCGCTAAACCATCTTGATTAGAAAAATACACATCATCAAATTTATCCGAAACAGGCGTATTCTCTTGGTTAAAATGAATTTTTGCGTGCTGAATGGTGAACATGTGTTAGCCCTTTTTTGCCTTATCAAATTCTTTTATAATAGCACGGAAATTTTGAGTCGGTTAAAACTTAACTGGTCGAACAAATGAATTATTGCTTGCAATATTTTCATTTCATAGTAAATTGCGTTCAGCTAACAACTGTAAGTTGAATTAAATTTCCCCTAACTCATAAGGAATAAAGAATGAAAAGAGCTGTAATTACTGGTTTTGGTATTATTTCAAGTATCGGTAACAACAAAGAAGAAGTTTTGGCTTCATTAAAAGCAGGTAAATCTGGTATTGAAGTCGTGCCTGAGTTTATTGAAATGAAAATGCGTAGCCATGTTGCCGGCACAATCAAACTTGATCCAAGCGAGCATATCGATCGTAAAGTGTATCGTTTTATGGGTGATGCGGCAGCTTATGCATACCTTTCTATGCGTGAAGCGATTGAAGATTCAGGTTTAACAGAAGATCAAGTTTCAAATGACCGTACCGGTCTTGTAATTGGTGCAGGTACCGGTTCAGCACATAACCAATTAGTGGCTTGTGATGCAGTACGTGGTCCACGCGGTGTGAAAGCAATTGGTCCTTACGCAGTAACTAAAACCATGGCTTCAAGCGTATCAGCTTGTTTAGCAACTCCTTACAAAATCCGTGGTGTGAACTACTCAATCAGTTCTGCTTGTGCAACGTCTGCACACTGTATCGGTCACGCAGTTGAGTTAATCCAATTAGGTAAACAAGATGTGGTTTTCGCTGGTGGTGCGGAAGAATTATCTTGGGAATGTGCAACAGAATTCGATGCAATGGGTGCGGTTTCAACTAAATACAATGATACCCCAGAAAAAGCGTCTCGTGCTTACGATGCAAACCGTGATGGTTTCGTTATCGCAGGTGGTGGTGCAGTTGTGGTGGTTGAAGAATTAGAACACGCATTAGCACGTGGCGCAAAAATCTACGCTGAAATCGTAGGTTATGGTGCAACCTCTGATGGTTACGACATGGTAGCGCCAAGCGGTGAAGGTGCAGAGCGTTGTATGAAACAAGCGATGGCAACGGTAGATACCCCGATTGATTACATTAACGTACACGGTACATCAACACCAGTTGGTGACGTAAAAGAATTAGGTGCAATCAAAAATGTATTTGGTGACAAAATCCCAGCGATTTCTTCAACCAAATCAATGACAGGTCACTCTTTAGGTGCAGCAGGTGCACACGAAGCAATCTATACCTTATTAATGTTACACAATGACTTCATTGCTCCAAGCATTAATATCGAAACATTAGACGAAGCGGCAGAAGGCTGCAATATCGTGACTGAAACAAAAGAAAATGCAGGTTTACAAACTGTGATGTCAAACAGCTTTGGTTTCGGTGGTACAAACGCAACTTTAGTTTTCAGACGTTATAACGGCTAATTAAAAAACTCTTAAAATCTAACCGCACTTTGGGGCTTCCAAGTGCGGTTTTTTCTTGTCATCAATTCTTTTCCATCCACTCATAAGAGAAAACAACATTTAAAATGTGATCTAGTTCAAATTTCTGAATAAAAGAATAAAATTTTTTTATTTTTATAAAACTCTATATAAAAATGCGATTCTCTTTGTTTTCTCACTTCAATCTTTATTTAAAACTTTATTTTTTAACTTTGTTAGATTTTAACGCTTTTAAATTTGTTTTTTTAGACTTTTGCAATGCTAGACAAGTTGTTTTCTTTCGGTATGATGGTTCCATTGTTTTGACAACGAATCGTAGTAATAAAAGTGCGGTCAGTTTTAGGAGTAAAATATGAAGAAATTATCCGGTGCGGAAATGGTGGTTCAGTCTTTGCGTGACGAAGGCGTTGAGTATTTATTTGGTTATCCAGGCGGTGCCGTATTGGATATTTATGATGCAATTCATACCCTTGGTGGGATTGAGCATATTTTAGTTCGTCATGAGCAAGCTGCAGTACATATGGCAGATGGTTATGCACGTGCGACAGGTAAAGTAGGTTGTGTGTTAGTAACATCAGGACCTGGTGCGACCAATGCGATTACGGGTATTTTGACCGCTTATACTGATTCGGTACCAATGGTGATTATTTCAGGCCAGGTCATGAGTAGCTTAATCGGTCGTGATGCGTTCCAAGAATGTGATATGGTGGGGATTTCTCGCCCAGTGGTTAAACACAGCTTTATCGTTAAAAAAGCTGAAGACATTCCGGGTATTTTGAAAAAAGCCTTTTATATTGCTTCAACAGGCCGTCCAGGTCCCGTTGTTGTAGATATTCCAAAAGATACGGTAAACCCAACTTTAAAATATCCTTACGAATATCCAAAATCTGTTGAGCTTCGTTCTTATAATCCAACGGTAAATGGTCACAAAGGTCAAATTAAGAAAGCGTTAAAAGCATTATTAGTGGCTAAAAAACCGGTTTTATTCGTCGGTGGTGGTGCTATTGCAGCAGGCTGTCATGAGGAATTAACGCAATTTGCACAACGTTTAAATTTACCGGTAACTTCATCGTTAATGGGTTTAGGTGTGTATCCAAGTACCGATAAACAATTCTTAGGTATGCTTGGGATGCACGGAACTTACGAAGCCAATACAGCCATGCATGAAAGTGATTTAATCCTTGGTGTTGGAGTTCGTTTTGATGACCGTACCACTAACAACTTAGATAAATATTGCCCGAATGCAAAAGTGATTCAGATTGATATTGACCCAACCTCTATTTCTAAAAACGTCCCTGTTGCGATTCCAATTGTAGGTAACGCGAAAAATGTATTGGATGAGTTCTTAAGCTTATTAGGTGAAGAAATTGGTTCGCGTCCTCAAAACCAATTAGAAGATTGGTGGAAACAAATTGATGAATGGAAAGCGAAAAAATGCTTGGATTTCGACCGCACTTCAGGCGTAATTAAACCGCAGCAAGTGATGGAAGCCGTATATCGTATTACAAAAGGCCAAGCTTATGTGGCATCGGATGTAGGTCAACACCAAATGTTTGCCGCATTACATTATCCGTTTGATTTACCGCGTCGTTGGATCAACTCAGGCGGTGCAGGTACGATGGGCTTCGGTTTACCGGCTGCATTAGGGGTGAAACTTGCGCATCCTGAAGCAACAGTGGTTTGTGTAACGGGTGATGGCAGTATTCAAATGAATATCCAAGAGCTTTCAACAGCAACGCAATATGGTATTCCTGTTGTGGTAATTTGTTTGAACAACCACTTCTTAGGCATGGTAAAACAATGGCAGGATTTGATTTACTCTGGCCGCCATTCTCAAACTTATATGAATTCTTTACCGGATTTCGTGAAGTTAGCCGAATCTTATGGTCATGTGGGAATTCAAATTTCTACACCAGATGAATTAGAAAGCAAATTAAAAGAAGCCTTCAGTATTAAAAATAAATTGGTCTTTGTTGATATTAACGTTGATGAAACCGAACACGTTTACCCAATGCAAGTTCGCGGCGGGGCGATGAATGAGATGATTTTAAGCAAACCACAAGAGGAGAAAGAATAATGCGTAGAATTTTATCTGTTTTATTAGAAAATGAATCCGGTGCATTATCTCGTGTGGTCGGCTTATTTTCCCAACGTGCATTTAACATTGAAAGCTTAACTGTGGCACCAACCGACGACCCAACCCTTTCTCGTATGACGATTGAAGCAGTGGGTGATGAGCAAGTGCTCGAACAAATCGAAAAGCAACTTCACAAGTTAGTAGATGTGTTTAAAGTGATTAACTTGAGTGAACATGAGCACGTTGAGCGTGAAGTATTGTTAGTGAAAGTACGTGCAACGGGTTCATCACGTGATGAGTTAAAACGTTTAGCCGATATCTTCCGTGGTCAGATTGTAGATGTCACAACAAAATCCTACACCATTCAATTGACGGGTACAAAAGATAAATTAGATGCTTTTGTTGAGGCGGTGAAAGAAGAAAGTACATTACTTGAGATTGTTCGTTCAGGCTTAATTAG
>CAJPKS010000132.1:0-5194 GCA_905371285.1 Haemophilus sp. HMSC068C11
GACCAAGGCTATGTAATGGAAGGCAATCAGGTGGTTTGTGTGGGCTGCGGCGTTCATATGTTTATTCCATCTATTGGTAAACCGGGTGGCTGTAATCCTGTGCCGATTGAAGATTGGCAACAAAACGAAACTGAAATTCTCATTAATCGAACTAACTTAGAAGAAGGGTTAAATTTATTTAGCACGATTGTTGAAATCGATGTAAAAGATCCGATTAGTGGCACCCAAATGAAAAACACTAAAACGGAGCACAAATATAATTACGAAGGTAAAACTTACTTCTTTGAAAGTGAGAAAAACCTTGATTTATTCCGTGATAACCCTGAAAAGTATTTAGGTAAGGGGGAATAATGCTAGCAAGAATGTTATTTCAATCTTGGCGTTTTAGCATTAAACGTAAACTGTTGGCCGTAATTACTATTTTCTTAGCGGCGGGCTTAGTCTCTGCACTCTTGGCGGTATCTATTGATATTGGCGATAAAATGGCAAAAGAGCTCAAGTCTTACGGAGCCAATATTTTAGTTGAACCTGCAAGTAATGCGGCCCTGCCTGATGAACTCAGCAATAACGCAGATTTAAGCAGCCAAGATTTTCTCGATGAAAAAGAACTGCCGAATATTAAAGATATTTTCTGGCGAAATAATATCGTAGGTTTTGCACCGTTATTAAGTGCAGATGTAAAAGCTGAAACGCTTTCCGAAAAAACTCACGATAAATCAACCGCACTTGGACAAATTAATGTGCTGGGTACGTTTTTCGATCATAACATCCCTGTACCAGATGAAGATGATTACCACACAGGACAAAAAATTATTAGTCCTTATTGGCATGTGCAAGGGGAATGGGTCAACGATCTTGAAACACCTGAGGGAGAATTTATCCCTGCATTGATTGGTGAGCAATTGGCTCAACGAACTGGCTTAAAACAAGGTGATAAAATCCAGCTTCGCTATCAAACTAATGAGCTAGATAATCAAAGTGCGGTTGAAATTACCGGTATTTTATCTACGGGTGGAGCTGAAGATAATCAATTAGTCATGCCCCTCAATGCTGTACAAAAATTACTGGGTTTAGAAGGGAAAATTCAATCAGTTAAAGTCTCTGCACTTACCGTACCAGAAAATGATCTTTCTCGTAAAGCGCGTGCTAATACCGATGCATTGGATGCGGAAGAGTACGATCGTTGGTATTGTACGGCTTATGTCTCTTCTATTTCCCACCAATTAGAAGAAGCTATCTCAGGCGCTATTGTTCGCCCAATTTGGCAGGTCGCAGCATCAGAAGGTGTCGTCATTGGTAAAATCCAATTATTACTTGCTGTCGTTACGCTTGCTGCCTTAATCGCAGCTGCCATGGGAATTGCCTCCTTAATGAGTACAGGGATCATTGAGCGTTCAAAAGAGATTGGTTTGATGAAAGCCTTAGGCGCCTATCAATGGCAAATCGCGTTATTATTTTATTGTGAAGCCATTATCAGTGCTTTAATTGGTGGCTCGCTTGGTTGTATTGCAGGTTGGGGCTTAGCAAGATTTATTGGTTCTGCACTATTTGGCGTGCCACTGAGTTTTGCTTGGATTGTAATCCCTTGCGTATTGATGCTGTCTATTTTAATTGCTGTAGTGGGTACTTGGTTCCCTGCTCATCGTATTGCCAAACTTTACCCTGTGGAGGTGCTCTATGGCCGCCAATAAAAGTATGTTTTGGCGTTTAATCTTCCAAGCATTACGCCTACGTTTACAACGGGTATTTATTATCTTCTCTGCGTTGACTGTTGGTGCGTCCATTGTGACGGCAATGGCAGCGGTCTATTTCGATATTAATACTAAAATGAGCCAAGAGCTCCGTACTTTCGGGGCAAACTTTTACATCGGCGCAGCCAATGGTGGATTGATGAAAGAACGCCAATTAAAGCAAATTCTGCACAATTCACCGGATAATTTTATCACCGCTGCCAGCCCTTATTTGTATGGTGTTGCGCGAAGTGATTTAGAAAAAATCGTGATTATGGGCGTGTGGTTTGAAGATATGCGAGTGCTTGCGCCTTATTGGCAAATTACCGGCTCAGCTATTAATGTGAATTTTGACGATCGCAATGCCATGATTGGGAAAACCTTAGCAGAACGCCTTAATTTAGGTGTTGGAAGTAAATTAACTCTGTCTAAAAATGCGGTCGAAAAACATGAATTCACGATAAAAGGTATTGTTGAGGCAGGTGATGCCACAGACAACATGCTAATCGTGAATTTAGAGTTTGCCCAAAATTGGTTGGATAAAGAGGGATTAGCTAATAATGCCTTGCTCAATGTCAAAAATGAACAAGGTAACGTTGCACAATTTGCCCAAGACATTATGCAACATCAACCCGATCTGACTGCTCGACCAATTCGAAAAGTCTCTGCTTCTGAAGGACAGATTTTAGATAAAATCAAAGGCTTAATGGGCTTAATCTCATTGGTCATTTTGATACTCGCCACCCTTTGTGTGAACACCACGTTGATTGCAATTGTTGGTGAGCGAGCAAAAGAATTTGCGCTACAAAAAGCCTTAGGTGCTAAACAAAGTGACATCATTAAACAGATTAGTACCGAGATTCTGATCATTGCACTTTGTGCAATTGTAGCAGGACTGATTCTCGGCTACATCTTGGCTCAATTACTTGGATTAACCGTATTTAAATCTTACATTGATATGCGTCTACCGGTTATTCCAATTACTATCGTCTTATCGTTATTGGTTGCCTTTATTGCGGTGATTGTACCAACCAAACGCGCTTTAAATATCCAAACCGCAAATGTGTTAAAAGGGGAATAAAATGAGTGAATTTGTAATTGAAACGCAACATTTATATAAACGATTCGGGCAAGTCACCGCTTTAGAAGATATTAATATTCAAATTCGCCAAGGTGAATTTATTGCGATAATGGGGGCATCAGGTTCCGGTAAAACAACGCTGATGAATATTCTGACTGGCTTAGATACAGCTAGTGAAGGTAAAGTCATTTTAGATGGTGTCGATGCGGCACAACTGGATGAAATCGGTCGTCAGCGTTTCCGTGCAGAAAAAATTGGTTTAGTCTTCCAACAATTCCATTTAATTCCTTATTTGACCGCACTTGAAAATGTAATGCTAGCTCAGCACTATCATAGTGTGATTGATGAAGCTGCGGCTAAAGCGGTACTCGAACAAGTGGGATTAGGTCATCGTATGGATCACCGTCCAAGCCAACTTTCTGGGGGCGAACAACAACGGGTATGTATTGCTCGCGCATTGGTGAACCAACCTCCAGTCATTTTTGCCGATGAACCAACAGGTAACCTCGACGAAAGAAATGAAGCCCTTGTACTGGATTTACTACAAGAATTAAATCGCCAAGGGAGAACTATTGTGATGGTGACACACAATCCAGAATTGGGTGAGTTAACCGATCGTGTTATTTATCTCCATCACGGAAAATTTGTAAAAGAGGAAATCCATGAAAAATAAATTTGTCAAACTACTTGCCATAAGTGCGGTCATTTTTGGCAGCGTTTCTTGTAAAGATGAAGTCGCTGCAATTGGTCAAAAAGCACCAGACATCGCTGCTTATGATTTTCAAGGTAAAGAAGTGAAACTTGATGATTGGAAAGGCACTCGCTTACTGACATTCTGGTCTGAAACCTGTGGACGATGTGTCGCAGAATTAAAAGAGTTCGAAAAATTGGCCGAAGCTAATCCAGATAAAGTTCAGCTTATCGCCATTAATGTAGATGGAGATAAAGTGGATACTAGAGCTGTGGTCGCCAAACGTCAGCTTACGTTGCCCGTTATCAAAGACCAATTAAAAATTACTGCTGAACGCTATCAGCTTATCGGCACGCCAACAAGTTTTGTGATTACGCCTGAAGGTAATATTCAGGCTAAATATGAAGGCGCGATTCCCGCAGAGGATTTAGATAAATTATTTAAAGGCTAGCCAAAATGAAAAAACGAATTTACTTACTCTCTACACTTTTACCCGTTTTAGGCTTTTTATTTGCGATTCCAGCCCTTTCTGCCGAAGCTGACTTAGTGAAAGCAGAAAAGGTATATAAACGCTCTTGTGCAACTTGTCATGGGAAACAAGGCGAAAAAACAGCAATGGGTGAATCAAAAATTATTAATCAACTTAAACCGGAAGAAATTTCAACCGCACTTTCAGAACGAAAAGCAGGAAATATTACTGGTGCAGGAAGCCCTGCAAAACAACGTTTAAGTGAACAAGATATTCATAATTTAAGTGAATATATTCAAACACTAAAATAGTTTTTGAATTTTTTTTAAACTAATTCTAAAATGTACGGTCTTAGAAGGGGCTTAGTTTTACAAGCTAAGAAATTTTTATTATATCAATAAAGGATTTTTTATGAACAAATTCACTAAAATCAGCGCAACTGCATTATTTGCATTATTCTTAACTGCTTGTGATAAACCAGCAGATAAACCGGCTCCAGCAAAACCTGAAACCACTCAGCCTGCACCGGAAGCTAAACAAGAAGCAGCTCAACCTGCTGAAGCGACGCCTGCTCAAGAACAAGCTGACTACAACAAATTACTTGAATGGAACGCAAGCCAAGCTCAAGCTCAAATGGCTGCTCAGCAAAAACTTCAATCTGATTTAACTGCTGCTGTTCAAGCAAAAGATGATAAAAAAATTGAAGAAGCTATCAAAACGTTCAACAAAACTGTTGAAGATACAATTGCAAGCTTAGATAAATTAGATATTACAGCACCTTCAGTGAAAAGCATTAAAGATCAAAATAAAGAAGTGCTTTCATTATCAAGCGAATTATTAGTTGATCAATTAAACTTAGCAACTAAAGCGCCAACTGAAGAACAAACTAAAGCTTACCAAGCTAAAGTTGAAAAACTACAAGCTGCAGTAGCTAAATTACAAAAAGACGGTGCTGATTTAGCACAAAAATTTGCACCTGCAGCACCAGCTGCTCCAGCTACTCCAGCTGCAAAATAATTAAGCGTTAAAGATGAAAAAACCTTACTGTAAAAAGTAAGGTTTTTTTATGCGCTTATTTTAGTATTCTGCTTTTCAACACATCCACAAATCGCTCTGTCACCCCATCCCAACGATCTAAATATAACGCAGGCTCAATCAACTCTAATTCATTCAATAAAAATATATTGTTAATAATCGTTCCATCTACTCGCGCATAGACAGGC
>CAJPKS010000133.1:0-5127 GCA_905371285.1 Haemophilus sp. HMSC068C11
GCGCCATAAAGCGTAATATTTGGTTTGTCCAGTGCAGCAGTCAAATGGGCAAGCCCTGTGTCTACCGATACCACGGCTTTCGCATTGGAAATTTGTTCAGCCAATTCATGCAATGAAAGCTTAGGCAAAACAACTACATGAGATAAACCTACTGCTAATCGCTCTGCTCTCGCCTTTTCTTTTTCATTTCCCCAAGGTAAACGAACTTGAACAGAAAGTGCGGTCAGTTTTTCAATTAAATTTCGCCATTCATGTTCTGGCCAATGCTTTTCATCTCTTGTCGTAGAATGAAAAAAGATCACGTAAGGTTCGATAGAATCTGCGGAAATAAAATGACGCGCAATGTCATAATCCCCTTTCTCTTTCGGTAATGGATAAGATAATGCTTGCGCAAAAAGTTGACGAATACGTTCTACCGCATGTTGTTGATAAGAAATCGCGTATTTTTTATCGTAGAACAAGGAAGCTATCGGCTCACGGATACTCTTGCGATCATAGCCATGTTTGACGCCATTAGCTAATCGTGTCGCAAAAAAAGCGCTCTTAAAAAGCCCTTGCGCGTCAATCACGGCATCATATTGATTGGCTTGCAATAAAGTGCGGTAAGATTTCCACTCGTTTTTTGTTTGAGCCGAAAAAGGCGATTTTCGCCAGCGTCTTAAAGCAATTGGAATAATTTGATTCACTGCAGAATGCCAACGTGGAATTTCAGCAAAATTCTCTTCCACCACCCAATCAATAGATAAATTAGGAATAGCACGCTGTGCATCAGTCAATGCCGGCAAAGTATGAATCACATCCCCCATAGAGGAAGTCTTAATCACACATACTTTCATTTAATTAACCTTCTTCCCCAGTGCATAATCCCAAGCCCTGATACGGCTAAAATGCCTCCAATAATTAAGGAGGAATCCACTTGTTCATTCAACCAAACGGCTGAAAATAAAATGCCTAAAATAGGCACAAGAATAATATAAGCCGAGGCATTGCCTGCCCCTAAGTGTTTCACACCATCAAAATACCATGCATAGGCTAATACCGTTGCACCAAATGCAAGACCAAGTAAACTTATCCACTCACCTTGTGATAAATTCAGTACTGTCAGCCAATTGTCCGAGCTTTCCACGCATAGGGCACATATAAATAACAATAAAAAACCAAAAATGGAAGATAATGTGGTTGCGGTGAGAGAATCAATGCCCGCAAGTACTTTTCTCGCCAATAAGGTGTAAACGACCCAACAAATTAGCGCACCAATTAATAATATTTGCCCAAATCCAAAGGAATCCATCATTTGTAAAAAATTCCCTTTTGTGAGAGCCAATAATGTTCCGCTCATGGCAATAACCATTCCAAGTATTACCCAGCGATTCCATTTTTCTTTAAATAAAAAAATCGCCAAAAGCGTGGTAAATACAGGGTTTGTCGCCACAATAACAGCCGCTTGTCCCGCGGGAAGATATTTCAACCCCCAGATAAAAAATGTGGAATAGGCGAAAACACCGAAAAAGGCAGTTACAAACAACCCCATCCACTGATTAGCGTTTAGTTGTTTAGCATATTTGAAGCGATTTGCCGCATATAGCCAAATAATGAGTGGAATAATGGCGAAAAAAAAGCGCAGGCTTGAAGCAACAAATGTCGGCATAGCTTGGGCAACTACTCGTCCCCAAGGCCAAGAGGCGCCCCATAAAATCACCATTCCAATTAATTGTAAATGTATTCGGAGAGGGTTCATATCATTAACATATCCTGTTAGACCTTTTCTATTTACTTAAAGGCTCTGCTTGGTAAGCTTTTATTTTTTCTCGTAAAGCGGCTTCAAATGCTTCTCGATGAGCATCATCTTGAAAAGCCGAATGAGGAATAGATAAAAACTGTCCACTACCAATTCTAATCGTTAGGTATCCATAATGATTTTCAATATGATGAATGTTGCGATAATTATGCAAGACTTGGCAGAAATCTATTTTCGTGCATAAACCATTTTCTTGAATTTGTACGGTCGTACTTTTATTAGCGCCTTCAAATACTTGGCTTTGAAAAGCTTTGGTATTTAAATAAGGTCGTAGCAAAACTGCATAGAAAAAAGAAAATATTGAAATAGCAGACAATATATATCCCGCATAATAGGCCAAAATATTCTCATAATAATCATAAAGAACTTCAGCCCAATTCCTCATAAAAAATGCAATAAAAAGACTTGGTATCAAGCAAAATAAATATAATAAAAAATCGCCAATCCGCATCATCTTGCGAAATTTATTATGTTTATAAATATCACGACTGATTTTACGGGCTGCTTTAGCTTCATTTTTATCTAATACGGGTTGATATGTCACTTCCATTTTATATTCTCTCTTTCTTAAATCTCTAAAAGTGCGGTCAATTTTTCTACCACTTTTTCTGGTGTAATATCAATCAAACTTTGGTGATACCCTTCCGAGCTATCTGTGCTTTTACGCACTTTAATTAAGTCGCCTTCAATTAAACGAATAATCACGGCTTTGTCTGATAATGGTGGTGTATAAGTTGGGCTCGTTGGACCATAAAGTGCAACCAATGGGCGATCTGTCGCGGCCGCAATATGCATTAAGCCACTGTCATTGCTTACCACTGCGGTACAATTAGCAATTAAATCCACGGCTTGATTCAGGTTAGTTTGCCCCGCTAAATTTAAACAGAATGGTTGCAGTTCTGCTGGCAACGCATTGCGAATTTGCTCTCCTGCTTCCACATCTTTTGGTGAACCAAATAATTCTACCGCATAGCCTTTTTCAATGAGCATTTCAGCCAATTTAGCATAATGATAATGTGGCCAACGTTTAGCTGGACCAAATTCAGCCCCCGGACAGAAACCAATAATCGGACGTTCGCCTAAAAGTGCGGTCTGTTTTTCAAAGTTTTTTAAGGTTTCCGCTTGTTGAGTTGGGTCAACGGTTAAATAAGGTTTTAGAACAGGAATATCTGCCGCTTTAGGTACCGCATTTTGCTCAAAAGCTAACGCTACATAACGTTGCACCATCATTGGGTAATCACGTTTGTTATTGCGTAAATCGTTAAGCAAGAAATAACGGCTCTCCCCTTTCCAACCACGACGCACCGCAATTTTTGCAAAGGCGGGAATAAAGGCTGACTTCAAGGAGTTTGGTAATACGATTGCCATATCATATTGATTGCGCAATGCCTTACCTAAACGATAACGTTCACACAAGGCAAATTTGCCGTGTCCAAGCGGCATTTCAATGGCATGACGCACTTCTGGCATACGGGCTAAAAGTGGTTTACACCAATTCGGTGCCATCACATCAATTTGGCAATGGGGATATTGCAGTTTGAGTTGTTGATACAAACTGTGCGACATCATCATATCGCCGACCCAAGACGGGCCGATAATTAAAATATTCATGTTTGACCTTATAACAAAAGTGCGGCTAAAAATAAGACCAATTTTAACCGCACTTTATTCATTTTCTAGTATTGAACGACATTATTTGTTCAATATTTTTATTTATTTAACCACGCCATGTACTCAGCCACACCTTCTGCTACAGTTTTAAATGGTTTGTCGTAGCCAGTTGCGCGAAGTTTCGTTAAATCTGCTTGCGTATATTCTTGATAGCGAGATTTCAAATGCTCTGGGAATGGAATCGTTTCCACTGCGCCTTTGCCGTGGAATTTAATTACCGCTTTTGCTACCTCTGCAAAAGACTCTGCATTGCCGGTACCACAGTTGAAGATACCCGAAATGCCATTTTGCCAGCACCAAATGTTGACTTGAGCCACATCACCTACATAAACGAAATCACGGCGGAAGTGTTCACTGCCTGCAAATAATTTTGGATTTTCGCCTTTCAGGATTTGGTTATTTAAGTGGAATGCCACACTCGCCATTGAACCTTTGTGACCTTCACGCGGACCATAAACGTTGAAATAACGGAAACCACATACCGGTGATTGCGCTTCAGGTAAAATTGCACGCACATATTGGTCGAATAAGAATTTAGAATAACCGTACACATTCAATGGGCCTTCAAATTCACGCTCTTCACGGAATTCAGTTTTGTCGCCATAAGTCGCCGCGCTTGACGCATACAAGAACGGAATTTGACGATCTAAGCAATAATGCAATAACTCTTTTGAATATTCGTAGTTATTGTGCATGATGTATTTACCGTCCCATTCAGTAGTCGCTGAGCAAGCTCCTTCATGGAATACCGCATCGATATCACCTAAATCATCACCTGCAATAATTGACGCAATGAAGTCTTCTTTATCGCAGTAATCTGCGATATCAAGATCCACTAAGTTAATGAATTTAGTCCCGTCTTTTAAGTTATCCACCACTAAAATATCTTTGCGTCCCATATCGTTTAATGCTTTAACGATATTACTGCCGATAAAACCGGCGCCACCTGTTACGATAATCATAATTCTGTCCTCTTTAAAATAAGTCTGTGTATTGTAATAGATTTTGTACCGCTTAGCCAAAAAACTCTGTGAAAAACAACCGCACTTTTAAGCCCCAATAACTTGTCCAGCCCGTTGTGGCCAAATCCATTTTTCCTTTATTTAAAATAATAATCGTCGGTGTCACATTCACCTGCCATTGATCCGCAATCTTGCCTTGAGGATCATTCACCGTTGTAAACTGATAGTGATGCGTTTGTAAATAATCTTCCACTTCCTTATTTGTCCCCGAACGCAGCGCGATAGAGACTACGGGATAGCCCTCTTCTGAAAGTGAATTAATCGCTGGAGAAGTATAACGACAATAGCCACACCAACTTCCCCAGAAATAAATAATCGTCGGCTTAGCTTGATCTAATTGGGGTAAAAAGAAGGCATTTCCCTGCAAATCATAAAGCGCTGTAGCATTGATTTCAGGTGGAATATTGGGTTTACGAATAAAATCGAGAATACTGCTCACAATAATCAACGTCAGCAGGAGAGAAATCGCATTTTTTAATAAGGTTTTAAGCTTCACAACAAATTCCATGATCTAGGATAAACGGATTGTAATCGATCAGAAAAGTGCGGTCAAAATTGCAGATATTTTGTTATAAATACATTATCTAAACTCGGCATCACATAAAAAATGCTCCTATTATAAAAATAGGAGCATTA
>CAJPKS010000134.1:0-5098 GCA_905371285.1 Haemophilus sp. HMSC068C11
CGTAACAGGTTGTTTCGATAAACAAGAAACAGCTCAAAAAGTTGAAGCAGCAAAGGATGCAACAGCAAACGCTGCAACACAAGTTAAAGATGCAGCAAAAGAAGCTGCAACTGATGTTAAAGATGCAGCAAAAGAAGTTGCAACTGATGTTAAAAATGCGGCAATTGACGCAAAAGATTCAGCTGCAAATAAAATGGCTGAAACAAAAGAAGCAGTAGCTGATAAAGCTTCTGAAATGAAAGATGCTGCTGCAAATAAAATGGCTGAGGCAAAAGATGCAATGTCTTCTAAAATGGAAGCAGCAAAAAACTCAGCTTCAGAAACAAAAGATGCTGTAGTAGATAAAGCAGCTGAAATAAAAGATGCGGCAGCGGATAAAGCGGCTGAAGCAAAAGATGCTACATCTGACAAAGCAGCTGAAGTGAAAGATGCTGTGACTAAATAATTAAACTTTTGTAAAATGAAAACCTATCAGAGATTATCTGGTAGGTTTTTCTTTTGGAGCAATAAAATGTTATGTGCAATTTATAAAAGTAAACGTAAACCAGGCTGCTATCTCTATATTTCGAAACGAGATGATTTTTCAGCTGTACCAGACGTATTAATACAAAGTTTTGGTAAGCCTCAGTTTCTTATGCCATTTAATTTGAAAGGAAGCAAACCGCTTGTTCATGTAGATAAAAACGAGGTAATGGAAAAAATTACTCAGCAAGGATTTTATCTCCAAATGCCAAAACAAGATGATGGCTTGTTTAATAGTTTGAGTGAGATCAAATAAGCTTATTATTTTTTCGTAAAAATCTTCAAATATTGCTTTATCTCAATATTTTCTTCAAAAAACTCCTTTAAAATTCATCGCACTTTTAAAAGGAGAATGAAAATGAGTAGTTTCTTTGTGGCAGGTACAGATACCGATGTGGGCAAGACCACCGCCTGCCGTGCCATTATTCAGGCATTACAAGCAAAGGGCGTGCGAATTGTGGGTTATAAGCCAATAGCTTGTAGCTGTGAAGAGGGTATCTATCCTGTCGAAAATCAGTCTAATGAATCCCAAACAGATTATGATGCTGACAATAATTCAGATGTGTTAGCTTTAATGGATGCAACGAATGAGCCCGTATCTTATCAAGAAGTGAATAGCTATACTTTTGCTCATTCCTTGCCGATGCTGACTCGAGATAAATCACGCATTAAATTAAGCAAGATTAATCAAGCCTTAACGATATTAGTTCAAAAATATCAATCTGTTGTCGTGGAAGGTTCATTTGGGTTACTCACACCAATGGCAGAAGGTAAGAGTTTTGCTGATTGGGTTGTTGAGCATAAAATGCCAGTTGTGTTAGTTGTAGGTATTAAAGAAGGCTGTATTAATCATGCATTGCTGACAGCTCAAGTGATTAAACAGCTTGGTGTCCCTTTATTAGGTTGGATTGCGAATCGAATTAATCCTTGCTTAGGACATTATAAAGAGGTGGTAGATATTTTAGAGGCTCAGATTGATGCACCTCTACTAGGTAAAATCCCTTATATTCATAAACCAGAATCTCAAGAGTTGGGGCATTATTTAACCAATATAGATCGTTTGATGTATATGCAAACAGAGTTAGTTAAATAGTCGTTTGAAATAAAAAGTGCGGTTAAAACTCATTAGATTTTAACCGCACTTTTATTATTCTTCTTCGTTTTCTGGAAGCTCTTTTTTCAGGATATCTTCTTCCGCGAGGCTAGATAAGCGAGCAATCGCATTACGGTAAGAGATTTCAAGAGTTTCCCGACTGGTTGCAATAACACCTTGATCTACTAAGAATCCATCATTTACATCATATACCCAGCCATGTAGGGAGAGTTTTTGTCCACGTTCCCAAGCGCTTTTTACGATAGATGTGCGTCCTAGGTTATAAACTTGCTCTGCAACATTTAATTTAGTGAGCATATCTGAACGTTTTTCTGCTGAAAGATTGCCCAATAGATGCCCGTGTTTAAACCAAATATCACGAATGTGGAGCAACCAGTTATTGATCAATCCAAGATCGTGATCTTGCATAGCAGCGTTGATACCGCCACAATTTGTGTGGCCACAAATAATAATATGCTCGATTTTTAGTACATCAACGGCATATTGCACAACCGAAAGACAGTTAAAATCTGTATGAATAACTTGATTGGCCACATTACGATGTACAAATAACTCACCTGGTTCAAGATTTGTGAGTTTTTCAGCTGGAACACGGCTATCAGAGCAGCCAATCCAAAGATAATGAGGTGTTTGGTGATCGGCAAGTTCTTTAAAATAAGTGGAATTTTCTTCTTTCATTCTTTGCGCCCAACTGTAGTTGTTAGCAAAGAGTTGTTTAATTTTGTCCATTTCTACTTTCCTTAATGTGATGTATTTGAAAGATTGATTCAAATACAATAAATGAAATAGGGGATAAATTTATCGCCTAAAATGATGACCGCACTTAAAAGAAAGTGCGGTCAATTTAAACAATATTTTTAGAAATTTGCATTTCTTGGTGCGCGAGGGAATGGAATCACATCGCGAATATTTTGTACGCCAGTTACATAAACAATTAAGCGTTCAAAACCAAGACCGAAACCTGAATGTGGTACAGTACCATATTTACGAAGATCGCGATACCACCAGTAATCTTCAGGATTTAAGCCCATTTCTTCCATACGTTTATCTAATACGTCTAAACGTTCTTCACGTTGTGAACCACCGATGATTTCACCAATTCCTGGGGCGAGAACATCCATTGCCGCAACAGTTTTACCATCGTCATTTAAACGCATGTAGAACGCTTTGATATCTTTCGGATAGTTTTTCACGACAACAGGTGATTTGAAATATTCTTCTGCTAAGAAACGTTCATGTTCAGAAGATAAATCGATACCCCAAGAAACAGGGAATTCGAATTTCTTACCTGATTTTAATAACACGTCGATCGCATCGGTATAGTCGATTTGAGCAAAATCAGAGTTTACGAAGTTTTCTAAACGAGTAATCACATCTTTATCTACGTGTTTTTCAAAGAATTTTAAGTCATCTTTGCGTTCAGCAAGCACGGCACGGAATACGTATTTCAACATGTCTTCTGCTAATTTCGCATTGTCAGCAAGCGTTGCAAACGCAACTTCAGGCTCAACCATCCAGAATTCTGCAAGGTGACGAGTTGTATTTGAATTTTCAGCACGGAATGTAGGACCGAAAGTATAGATTTTGCTTAATGCACAAGCATAAGTCTCGCCATTTAATTGGCCTGAAACCGTTAAAAATGATTCTTTTCCGAAGAAGTCTTGGCTGAAATCGACTTTACCATCTTCACCACGAGGAAGGTTTTCTAAATCAAGGGTTGAAACACGGAACATTTCACCCGCACCTTCAGTATCTGATGCAGTAATTAATGGGGTAGCCACCCAATAGAAACCTTGTTCATGGAAGAAACGATGAATAGCTTGTGCTAAGCAGTGACGAACACGTGCCACGGCACCGATAATATTGGTACGAGGACGTAAGTGCGCCACTTCACGTAAATATTCAATTGAGTGACGTTTCGCTGCCATTGGATAAGTATCAGGATCTTCTACAAACCCTGTCACTTCTACTTTTTCAGCTTGAAGTTCAACAGCTTGACCTTCAGCAGGTGACTCAACAATAGTACCGGTTACGATAACAGAGCAACCCGTTGTTAAGCGTAAGACTTCGCTCTCATAATTTTCAATATCGTTATTAACAATCGCTTGAATAGGGTCAAAGCAAGAGCCGTCATAAACAGCAAGGAAAGAAAGACCTGCTTTAGAGTCACGACGGGTACGAACCCAGCCACGTACGGTAACTTTTTCGCCAATAGCGATTTTACCTTGTAACACATCAACAATGGATGCAACTTTAGACATATAAACCTCTGTAATTCATTATAAATAAGGCAATAAAACTGCGTTAGTTTACCTTAAATCGCAAAATTTTCCATAAAAAGTTAGTGTAAATCAGGCTTGCACAGTAAAATAATGCCTTCACTTTATTTTAGGAGAAAACTATGTGGTCTGATATTTTGACCGGCTATGGCATTTTTATTTTGGAGATTTTAACGATTTTACTTGTTATTGCAGCTATTGTAGCCATGACTATTTCGGCAAAACAGCGTAATGCAACACATCATGGTGAGTTGGTCGTGACAGATCTCTCAGAAGAATTTAAGGAAACGGTAAAGCATTTACGCGATTTCCAGCTTTCAGAAGAAGAACTTAAACAAGTAGAAAAAACGGAGAAAAAAGCGAAAAAGCAAGAAGCAAAGGCGTTAAAAGCGAAATTAAAAAATGGTGAGAAAGAAACGCCTAAACCTTGTGTTTATGTGCTCGATTTTAAAGGTGATATTTCTGCATCAGAAACAACCGCGCTTCGAGAGGAAATTTCGGCAATTATTAATGTGGCAAAAGCCGATGATGAGGTCTTACTACGTTTAGAAAGCCCTGGTGGTGTTGTTCATGGTTATGGCTTGGCTGCTTCACAGTTAGCTCGCTTAAAACAAAAAGGGATTAAATTAACGGTTACCGTAGATAAGGTTGCGGCAAGTGGGGGGTATATGATGGCTTGTGTGGCAGATAAAATTGCTTCTGCGCCTTTTGCAATTATCGGTTCTATTGGTGTGGTTGCGCAAATTCCCAATATCCATCGTTTATTGAAAAAACATGATGTCGATGTTGATGTGATGACAGCCGGGGAGTTTAAACGTACAGTCACAGTGTTAGGTGAGAATACCGAAAAAGGAAAACAGAAGTTCCAAGCTGAACTTGAAGAAACCCATCAATTATTTAAACAATTTGTGGCCCAAAATCGACCGCACTTAGATGTAGATAAAGTCGCAACAGGTGAGCATTGGTTTGGTCAGCAAGCTCTAGAGCTTCAGCTAGTTGATGAGTTAGCGACCAGTGATGATATTATTCTTGAAAAAATGAAAGATAAGTCTGTGATCTCCGTGAAATATAAAGTGAAAAAGCCACTTTTACAAAAAATAGGTAAGCAAGCTGAAGAGAGTATCGAGGGAATTATCCATCGAAATTTAACAAAAAATGGACAGGATTTTATTCAATACGAAAA
>CAJPKS010000135.1:0-5018 GCA_905371285.1 Haemophilus sp. HMSC068C11
TCCATTGCTCAATAAAAACATAATGATTAGCTTGTTCGCTATTTTGTTGTAATTAGTAAGATACGCATCCTGTTTCTTGGCGAGTATGCTTAATTAACTCTTGGCATTGAGCTAAAAAATCATTGATTTTATCTGCTTTTACTGAAAATTGGGCAATAACTGTTATCATAATTTGCTCTCCTATATATAAAAATAAACCACTTATAAAACTAGTCTATAAGTGGTTTGTATTAAAGCATAATTTTATTTAGAACGATTCTGTGAATGTACGAGTTACGACGTCTTGTTGTTGCTCTTTAGTTAAAGAGTTAAAACGCACTGCGTAACCAGATACACGAATAGTTAATTGCGGATATTTATCCGGATTTTCCATCGCATCTAATAACATTTCACGGTTTAATACGTTCACATTTAAGTGTTGACCACCTTCTACTGCAGCTTCGTGGTGGAAGTAACCATCCATTAAGCCTGCAAGGTTGCGACGTTGTGCTTCTGGATCTTTACCTAATGCATTTGGTACGATTGAGAAGGTATAAGAAATACCATCTTTCGCGTAAGCAAATGGAAGTTTAGCTACAGAAGTTAATGATGCTACCGCACCTTTTTGGTCACGACCGTGCATTGGGTTCGCACCTGGTCCGAATGGCGCACCTGAGCGACGACCATCTGGGGTGTTACCTGTTTTCTTACCATAAACTACGTTAGAAGTAATGGTTAATACAGATTGTGTAGGCACAGCGTTGCGGTAAGTTTTAAGTTTTTGAATTTTCTTCATGAAACGTTCAACTAAATCACAAGCGATGTCATCAACACGGTTGTCGTTGTTACCATATTGTGGATATTCACCTTCGATTTCGAAGTCGATTGCTACATTGCTTGCTACAACATTGCCATCTTTATCTTTGATGTCGCCACGAACTGGTTTAACTTTCGCATATTTAATTGCTGAAAGTGAGTCTGCCGCAACAGAAAGACCTGCGATACCACAAGCCATAGTACGGTATACATCACGATCATGTAACGCCATTAATGCGGCTTCGTATGAATATTTATCGTGCATGTAGTGGATGATGTTTAAGGCAGTCACATATTGTTTTGCCAACCAATCCATAAAGCTGTCCATACGAGTCATGACTGTGTCGAAATCTAACACTTCATCAGTGATTGGTGCAGTTTTCGGACCTACTTGCATACCTAATTTTTCATCGATACCGCCGTTGATTGCGTATAACAATGTTTTTGCTAAGTTCGCACGCGCACCGAAGAATTGCATTTGTTTACCAACAACCATTGGTGATACACAACATGCGATTGCGTAGTCATCATTGTTGAAGTCTGGACGCATTAAATCATCGTTTTCGTATTGAACTGATGAGGTATCAATCGATACTTTCGCACAGAAACGTTTGAAGTTTTCAGGTAATTGTTCAGACCAAAGAATCGTTAAGTTTGGTTCTGGAGAAGTACCCATGTTGTAAAGGGTGTGTAAAATACGGAATGTATTTTTGGTTACTAATGTACGGCCATCTAACCCCATACCCGCGATGGTTTCAGTTGCCCACATTGGGTCACCAGAGAATAATTGATCGTATTCAGGTGTACGTAAGAAACGAACCATACGAAGTTTCATGACTAAGTGGTCAACTAATTCTTGCGCTTCAGTTTCAGTAAGTTTACCCGCTTTTAAATCACGTTCGATATAGATATCGATAAAGGTTGCAGTACGACCAAATGACATCGCTGCACCGTTTTGTGATTTGATTGCTGCTAAGTAAGCAAAGTACATCCATTGAATTGCTTCTTTAGCGTTAGTTGCTGGGTTAGAAATATCGTAACCGTAGCTTGCTGCCATTTGTTTCATTTGGCCTAATGCACGGTGTTGTTCTGCGATTTCTTCACGTAAACGGATAGTTGCTTCAAGATTTACGCCATCTTCTAAGTCTTTTTGTAAAGAAGAGAATTGTGCGTATTTATCTTTCATTAAGAAGTCTACACCGTAAAGTGCTACACGACGGTAGTCACCGATGATACGGCCACGACCGTAAGCATCTGGAAGACCAGTTAATACACCTGATTTACGGCAACGTAAAATATCCGGCGTATAAACATCGAATACACCTTGGTTATGTGTTTTACGGTATTCAGTGAAGATTTTTTTCACTTCAGGATTTAATTCACGACCGTAAACTTTACATGAACCTTCCACCATTTTAATACCACCAAATGGCATAATGGCACGTTTTAATGGAGCATCAGTTTGAAGACCTACGATTTTCTCCAAGTCTTTATTGATGTAGCCTGGAGCGTGAGAAATAATCGTTGAAGGCGTATGCTCGTCAAAGTCTAATGGCGCGTGAGTACGGTTTTCAACTTTGATCCCTTCCATTACGGTTTCCCAAAGTTTTGTTGTCGCTTCGGTTGGACCTGCTAAGAAAGAATCATCACCTTCATACGGGGTGTAGTTCTTTTGAATAAAATCACGCACGTTGACGTTTTCTTGCCAATCACCGGCAACGAATCCTGCCCACGCAACTTTTTGTGCTTCATTAAGTTCTGACATAGTCATTTCCTTTTTTAATTGATAAAAAATAAGTCTTGTTTAGTTCGTTAGTACATTAGTGAGCTTTGGTTAAATAACGTTGGAATAAACCGATACAAACCGCACCACCCACAATGTTTCCTAACGTTACTGGAATCAAATTCTTCACAATGAAATGATAAAGATCTAAATCTGCATATTTCATTGGATCCACACCAATTTGTTGCCAAAATTCTGGCGTACTAGAATGAGCTGTAATAATGCCCAGTGGAATCATAAACATATTTGCCACACAGTGTTCAAAACCTGATGCGACAAATAAACCAATCGGCATGATCATAATAAATGCTTTGTCTGTAACAGTTTTACCGGAATAAGACATCCATACCGCTACACACACCATAATGTTACATAAAATACCAAGGTTAAATGCTTCAAACCAAGTATGATGAATCTTATGTTGAGCGGTTGCCAAAATGGTTAAACCCCATTGACCATTTGCTACCATGGTTTGTCCCCCAAACCAAATCACTGCAGCAATAAATAAACCGCCCACAAAGTTACCCAAATATACCACAATCCAATTTCGGATCATTTGAGTTGTGGTTATCTTACCGCCTACGCGGGCAACTAAGGTTAAAGTAGAAGAGGTGAATAATTCCGATCCTAAAATTACCACCATAATTACGCCTAAAGAGAAGACTAACCCACCGACTAACTTGGTTAATCCCCAAGGCGCTCCTGCACTTGCTGTTTGTGTCGTCGTATAGAATACAAAGGCTAAAGCAATACAAGCCCCAGCACTAATACCAGACAGAAATGATAAAAATGGGCGTTTTTGCGCTTTATACGCAGCGACGCTTTCAGCATAATCCGTTGCTTCAACTGGTGTGAGAGCAACAGAAGATTGATTTAAATTTTCTGATGCCATATCTAACTCCAAATAGTTGGTTTATTATTTCTTATACTACAACATAGGTATTCCTATACCCGTTTGGTATTCTACTCTCTTATAAAACCATTGCAAGAAATCCCCGACTTATTCCAAAAAAATTTGATATTTTGCAAGTTTTGGTAAATTTTCTGCTCAAAAAATAAAAAAAGCGAAATATCACTATTCCGCTTTTCATATAAAAATAACAACATTAAAACACGATACGATCTCGGTTTTTCTCTAGCGTAGCTTTGCCAATGCCTTGTACTTCAAGTAGTTGTTCTGCCACAGTGAAATTACCGTGTTTTTCACGATATTGCACAATGGCTTCTGCTTTTTTCGCCCCAATACCAATCAACGCTTTTTGAATGTCTGATGCGCTAGCAGTATTAATATTTAATTTATCACTCACCGTTTGTTGTACAGTTTGTGATGGTGCTTGTACAGCAGTTTGTTGCTGCACTTGCGTTTGCGGTTGAGCCTGCTCAGATGTATTTTCTTCAGCAAGCGCTTGTGTACCCAACATCGCGCCTGCAATAAATAATGAACTAAATAAATGTTTCATCAATTTCATAAAAATGCCCTTTATTAACAAAAAGTACCGTTGATTTATATCAACAGCGACATTTTTAAGAAACTCCAAAAACACGCAAGAAATTGACCGCACTTTTGCGATCTTGATCGCAAAAATTACATTTAAGTAAATAAAAAAAAGACCTTAGCGCACCACCACTGCCGTGCCACTTGCAATCACCATAAACATACTTTTATTGCTTACTGTTGCGTAATTAATCTCTACGCCAACCACAGCATTTGCCCCTAAAGCAATTGCTTTTTCTTCCAACTCTTTCAAGGCATCTTGGCGTGCACGACTAATACGACGCTCATAAACACTCGAACGACCACCAATCACATCGGTAATAGCCGCAAAAAAATCACGTATAAAGTTTGCCCCAGCAATCACTTCTCCAAAGACGACTTGTTTATATTCGACGATTTGTTTACCTTCAATATTAGGCGTAGTGGTAATAATCATTTTGTATCCTTTAATTCTCGTTGAAAATCAACCGCACTTTAGACGCTTAATTTTGATTTTAAAACGGCCAATGCCTTCGCACGATGAGAGATTTTCTTTTTCTCTACGGTTTCTAATTCGGCAAAGGTACAGCCTTTTTCCGGGCTAAAAAAGAGCGAGTCGTAACCGAAGCCATTTTCACCTTTCTCTTCATAAATAATCTGCCCGTCACATTCACCTTGAGCAATGATCGGAGAAGGATCACTTGGATGTTGTAATAACACAATCGTGCTCACAAATTTTGCTTGGCGACGTTCAGTCGGTACATCAGCTAATTCTGCCAATAATTTTTCTCGGTTTTTCGCATCAGCTTCGTCACCATCCACACCTGCATAACGAGCAGAATACAATCCTGGCGCACCATTTAACGCATCCACCACAAGACCGGAATCATCTGCAATGGCCGGTAAACCCGATTTTTCAGATGCATAACGCGCTTTCAAAATCGCATTTTCAACAAACGTTAAGCC
>CAJPKS010000136.1:0-5009 GCA_905371285.1 Haemophilus sp. HMSC068C11
ATTCTCTTGACTTACACGCCTTGTACTAGTTTAATAGTGCAAAAGTTCAAAAATACAGGATTGATTATGAAAAATACCCCTTTTATTGCAGTGACCTCTCAACCGGTTCCCTATCATGCCGACACCACCGCAATTTTTAATACGCTTTGCAAACAGAACTCAAATTCTCTTCTTCTCGACTCTGCCGAAATTGGCAGTAAAAATAGCTTACAGAGCCTTATTCTAATTAATGCTGCCGTTAAAATTACTTGTTTAGGCAATCAGGTAACCTTTAGAGCACTGAATGCGAACGGCAAACAAGTATTAAACGAAATTCATCCTGTATTAAGCCAACTCGGTACCGTAAGTGCGGTCAATTTTGAGAATGAATTTTCTGTACAATTTGCGCCACTCGATAATCAATTAGATGAAGACAGCAAATTACAAGCTGCAACCATTTTTGATGGACTTCGTGTAATTTCTAACCATTATCAACATAGCAGCACGCCAGTCTTTTTAGGTGGTTTATTTGCTTATGATTTGGTAGCGAATTTTATTCCAATGCAAGGTGTTGAATTAAAAGATGATGGTATTAACTGCCCAGATTACAGTTTCTATCTCGCAGAAAACTTAATCACCATCGATCACCAAAGCCAACAAGCCACATTAAAAAGCTTTTGCTTTAGCCAAGAAGAACAAGTGGAGGTCGCAAAAACAGCACTTTCTATTGCTCAAAAATTAAAAAATATTGATGGCGTATTTTCCATTAAAGCAGCAAGTGATGAGGTCAGCACCAACTTTGAAGATCCTGAATTTATCGGCATTGTCAAAGCATTAAAACATCATATTAATATTGGTGATGTGTTCCAAATCGTGCCATCTCGCCGTTTTTCATTAGATTGCCCGAATACCCTTGCGAGCTATGCACAATTAAAACATAACAATCCAAGCCCTTATATGTTCTACATGAATGATGAGGATTTCATTTTATTCGGTGCATCACCAGAAAGTGCGCTGAAATATGCACCAGATAATCGTCAATTAGAAATTTACCCAATTGCAGGTTCTCGCCCGCGTGGGTTTGATGCCCATGGCAATATTGACCCTGAATTGGATGCGCGTTTGGAATTAGAATTGCGTCTTGATCATAAAGAACAAGCTGAACATTTAATGTTGGTGGATTTAGCCCGTAATGATATTGCTCGCGTTTGCCAAAGCGGTACGCGTAAAGTCGCTGAATTAATGCAAGTGGATCGCTATTCTCACATCATGCACTTGGTTTCTCGCGTAGTGGGTAAATTACGTCCTGAACTTGATGCCTTACACGCTTATCAAGCTTGTATGAATATGGGCACTTTAACTGGTGCGCCAAAAATCAAAGCAATGCAATTGATTTATCAATTTGAACAGCAAAAACGTCACAGCTACGGTGGTGCGGTCGGTTATCTCACCTCTGATGGTCATTTTGATACCTGTATCGTGATTCGTTCTGCTTTTGTACAAAATGGCATTGCCCATATTCAAGCAGGTTGTGGTGAAGTGTTGGATTCTGATCCTCAAATGGAAGCGGATGAAACTCGCCATAAAGCAGCTGCAGTGCTTAAAGCAATCAAACAAATCAATACCCAAGCAAAATAAGGACGATAAATTATGGCTAATATTCTCTTTTTAGATAATTTTGATTCATTCACTTATAACTTAGTGGATCAATTCCGTGTGCTTGGGCATAACGTAAAAATTTATCGTAATGACACCAATTTAGAGCAAGTGGTACAAGAGGCATTAAATACACCGGATACGATTCTTGCACTCTCTCCAGGACCAGGTACTCCGGCTGAAGCAGGTATCTTGCTCCCGCTCATTGAACGTTTAAAAAATGATGTGCCAATTATTGGTATTTGCTTAGGCCATCAAGCGCTTATTCAAGCCTTTGGTGGAGAGGTTGTACATGCAGGCGAAGTATTACATGGTAAAGTATCGCGCATTCAACATGATAACCAAGCCATGTTTAAAGATATTGCCAACCCAATGCCTGTGGCGCGTTATCACTCTTTAATGGGTAAAAACCTGCCTGACGAATTTATTGTCAATGCCGATTACAATGGTATTGTGATGGCTATTCGCCATAAAACCCTGCCAATTTGTGCTTTCCAATTCCATCCAGAAAGTATCCTTACTGTGCAAGGTTCGAAATTATTACAACAATCTGTGGAATGGTTATTAAATAGAAATTAAGGAAGAAAAATGATTACCGTATATGGATTAAAAGAAGTGCTTGCTCCTCGTCGTCAAGATATTGCTGAAGTAGTTTATAACTGTTTAAACCTTGGTTTAGACATTCCTCGTGGAAAACATGCAATTCGTTTTTTATGTTTAGATAAAGAAGATTTCCTTTATCCTATCGATCGTAACGATGATTATACCGTTATTGAAATTAACCTCATGCAAGGTCGTATGGAAGGTACAAAAAAACGTTTAATCAAAATGCTTTTCAGCGAACTGGAATACAAAATTGGCATTAAATCTCACAACGTTGAAATTACGATTAAAGAACAACCAGCGCATTGTTGGGGTTTCCGTGGTATGACTGGCGATGAAGCTCGCGATTTAGATTACGATATTTACGTATAAGGGACGAGATTATGCAAACGGCTCAATTATTAGAACAACTTTACAACGGAAAAACACTTAATAAAGAAGAAAGTGCGGTCATTTTTAATGCCATTATGCAAGGCGAACTGAATAACGAACAAATCGCTGCCATGCTGATTGCATTAAAAGTACGTGGCGCCACTATCGATGAATTAAGTGGTGCGGTATCAGCATCCTTGAACAATGCCAAATCATTCCCTCGTCCTGATTACCCTTTTGCGGATATTGTAGGAACGGGTGGCGATGGTCAAAACACAATTAATATTTCTACTGCGAGTGCCATTGTTGCAGCCTCTATGGGTGCAAAAGTAGCAAAACACGGTAACCGTAGCGTATCAAGTAAATCCGGTGCCAGTGATGTATTAACTGCTCTCGGTGTGAATGTAAACGTCATACCCGAACAAGCTCGTCAAGCACTTGATGATATTGGCGTATGTTTCTTATTTGCTCAACAATATCACAGTGGGTTTAAACATGTTGCCCCTGTTCGTGCGGCATTAAAAACACGTACGCTTTTTAATATTTTAGGTCCATTAATCAATCCAGCTCGCCCAACTTATCATTTACTTGGCGTGTATGCCCCTGAATTAGTGAAAACCTATGCAGAAACGGCTGTCGCATTAGGTCATCAACATACTTTTGTTGTGCATGGTGCGGGTCTAGATGAAGTGGCTGTACACGGCGAAACCCAAGTCGCTGAAATTAAAAATGGTAAAATTGACTACTTCACCTTAACACCTGAAAATTTTGGTTTAAAAACACAATCTTTAGAAAGTTTACGTGGTGGCGAACCGCAAGAAAATGCCCAATATCTGACCGCACTTTTACAAGGTAAAGGCAAAGCGGAACATGCTAATGCGGTAGCCGCGAATGTGGCATTATTACTGAAATTATTTGGTCATGATGACTTAAAACAAAATGTTCAACATGTGTTGGCTCACCTTGCTTCAGGCAAAGCGTTTGAGACATTACAACATTTGACAAAATATTAAGATAAAGGCTAATTTGATACGCCCAATAAAATAAGAAGAAAATTTATGATCACGCAAGATTTCACCAAACCCATTGACTCTGCGACGGTGCTACAAAAAATCGTCTTAGACAAAGCACAATGGGTTAAAGCAAAGGAAGCTGAATTTCCGCTTTCACAATTTAAAGAAAACATTCAAAAATCTGACCGCTCTTTTTATGATGCATTGGCTAAAGGCACCCATCAAAAGCCCGCTTATATTTTGGAATGTAAAAAAGCTTCCCCTTCTAAAGGATTAATTCGTAATGAATTTAATTTAGATGAAATCGCCAATGTGTATAAGTATTACGCCTCAGCTGTTTCAGTGCTAACGGATGAGAAATACTTCCAAGGTAAATTTGACTATTTGCCGCAAGTACGTGACGTTGTCTCACAACCTGTATTGTGCAAAGATTTTATGATCAGCGAATATCAGGTTTATCTTGCGCGCTACTATCAAGCGGATGCTATTTTATTGATGCTTTCAGTGGTGAATGATGAAACCTATCGCGTACTGGCTGATCTGGCGCATTCTCTTGGCATGGGCGTATTGACAGAAACCAGCAACGAAGAAGAGTTTGAGCGTGCCCTTGCATTAGGTGCAAAAATTATCGGCGTCAACAATCGTAATCTTCACGATCTCACCGTTGATTTAAACCGCGTGGTAGAACTTACACAAAAATATGCCGATCGCATTCCAGCTGATGCACGTATTATCAGCGAATCGGGGATTTATAATCACAGCCAAATTCGTGATTTGCAAAAAGTGGCACATGGCTTTTTAATCGGCAGTAGCCTAATGGGCAGCGCAGATTTAAATAATGCTGTGCGTGAAGTGATTTTTGGAGAAAATAAAGTATGCGGTTTAACTCGCACGCAAGATGTCAAAGAAGTTTACGCAAACGGAGCATTATACGGCGGCTTAATTTTCGTCGAACATTCAAAACGCTGTGTGAGCCTACGTCAAGCCCAAGAATTAGTGACAGCATCACCACTTCGTTTTGTGGGCGTATTCCAGAATCAAGAAATTGATTTTATTGTAAAAATCGCTAAACAATTGCAGCTTTATGCCGTTCAACTACACGGTTCAGAAACCGCTGAGTTTATTACCGCACTTCGTCACCAACTGCCTGAGGAAATACTAATTTGGAAAGCCATTTCGGTGAATACTGAAGCACAAAGTGCTGTTGATTTTACAGATGATTTAAATATCACTCGCTATATTTTCGATAGCCAATCCGCTAATCAACAAGGTGGTACAGGAAAAACCTTTAATTGGTCACTCATTCCTGAAAACTTGAAACACAAAATTATTTTGGCTGGAGGCATTTCACCTGACAATATTGAACAAGCCATTAAGCAAGGTTGC
>CAJPKS010000137.1:0-5004 GCA_905371285.1 Haemophilus sp. HMSC068C11
AATGATTTGCTGAATATTCATATCCGTCCTTATTAGAAATTTCTACTAGACATTCTGGAGAAAAATCAACATAGGACGAAGTAAAAAAATAGAATGGGATATGAAATTTTGATATAAGAGAAAAACATCTGAGAATTATTTGCATTATCTCTTTTGAATATATTAGAATGAGACAAATTTTATTTTCAGAAAATGGGCGATTTGCCCGATAACATAAAGGAGTTTTCATGAAAATTAAGCACTTCCAAATTGCCGCACTAACCGGCTTAATGGCGTTTGCAGGCTTCGCTTCTGCAGATATTACTGTTTACAATGGACAGCACAAAGAAGGTTCTCAAGCTGTTGCTGATGCATTTACCAAAGCAACGGGCATTAAAGTGACCTTAAACAGTGCTAAAAGTGATCAACTTGCAGGTCAATTAAAAGAAGAGGGCGATAAAACCCCTGCTGACGTATTCTTTTCTGAACAAACTGCACCTTTCGCTGCCCTGTCTGATGCGGGCTTATTAGAACCGCTTTCTGCAGATACTATTAAACAAACTGCACACAAGGGCGTTCCTGTTGCACCGAAAAAAGACTGGGTCGCATTAAGCGGTCGTTCTCGTGTTGTGGTTTACGATCACACTAAATTATCTGAAAAAGACATGGAAAAATCCGTGTTAGATTATGCAACACCAAAATGGAAAGATAAAATTGGTTACGTTCCAACTTCAGGCGCATTCTTAGAGCAAGTTGTTGCGATTACCAAATTAAAAGGTAAAGATGCCGCTCTTAAATGGTTAAAAGGCTTAAAAGAAAACGGCAAACTTTATGCGAAAAACAGTGTTGCCCTTCAAGCGGTTGAAAATGGTGAAATACCAGCAGCGTTAATTAACAACTATTACTGGTATACTCTGGCAAAAGAAAAAGGTGCTGAAAACCTCAAAACACGTCTTTATTTTATTCGTCATCAAGATCCTGGTGCATTAGTGACTTACTCTGGTGCAGCTGTATTAAAAGGTTCTAAAAATAAAGAAGAAGCGAAAAAATTCGTTGATTTCTTAGCAAGCAAAGAAGGACAACAAGCATTTGTTTCAGTACGTGCAGAATACCCACTTCGTACCGACGTAGTTTCTCCATTTAACATGGAACCTTATGCAAAATTAGAAGCGCCAGTTGTTTCAGCAACCACTTCTGAAGACAAAGACAACGCAAACAAACTTATTGAAGAAGCTGGTTTGAAATAAGTTTAATTTGCTATGCAATATAGGGCGTGTAATACACGCCCTTCTGTTATTTACTCAACTTACTCTATACTGATATTTTAAAGGATTTTTCTGTGTCTAATCGCCCACCTCGCTGGCTTATAGCCTTAATCGTGCTGATTAGTTTGCCATTATTATTACCTTTTTTATATGTTATTGAGCGTGCTGCAGATGTCGGATTGGCTCGTAGCATTGAATTACTTTGGCGCCCAAGAATGTGGGAATTGCTCAGTAATACCCTACTTTTAATGGTATTTGTCACGCTTTTCGCCATTATTCTCGGCACACTATGTGCATTTTTATTAGAACGTTATCGCTTTTGGGGAAAAGGCTTTTTCCAAGTTGCGATGACGCTCCCTCTTTGTATTCCGGCTTTTGTCAGTTGTTTTACGTGGATCAGTCTTACCTTCAGAGTGGAAGGCTTCTGGGGAACCATCGGCATTATGACGCTGAGTTCTTTCCCGCTTGCTTATCTCCCTGTCGCGGCGACCTTAAAAAGACTCGACCGCTCTTTAGAAGAAGTGAGCCTTTCATTAGCTAAAAGCCATGCTTACACATTTTGGCATGCGATTTTTCCACAACTCAAACCCGCCATCGGTAGCAGCGTATTATTAATTGCGCTTCATATGTTGGTAGACTTTGGCGCCGTGTCTATTTTAAATTACCAAACCTTCACTACGGCAATTTTCCAAGAATATGAAATGGCCTTTAATAACAACACCGCCGCCTTACTTTCTGGTGTGTTAATGGTGATCTGTATCTTTGTTGTGATGGGGGAAATTCGTTTTAGAGGCACACAAACACTCTATCAAAGCGGCAAAGGCGTAATACGTCCGTATCCATTGAAAACCCTCTCAGCAGGAAAACAAATTTTAGTCGTAAGCTTTTTCACGACCATTTTTGTGCTCAGTATTGGTGTGCCGATTACTATGCTGATTTATTGGCTAACCGTGGGAAGTTCCATTGAAGGTGCGGTCGATTTTGGGGAATTTTTTACCGCCTTCACAAATTCACTGACTATATCAACACTGGGTGCAACACTTACCGTTATTTGTGCACTACCATTGGTATGGGCTGCGGTACGCTATCGCAGTAAATTGACGATTTGGCTTGATCGAATCCCTTATCTACTTCACGCTGTGCCAGGGCTTGTTATCGCATTATCATTGGTCTTCTTTACCATCAACTATGCCTATTCCCTTTATCAAACCTTTGCCATGGTTATCGTTGCCTACTTTATGCTTTATCTTCCAATGGCGCAAACGACCTTGCGTAGCTCGCTTGAACAAATGTCTAGTAACATTGAAAAGGTAGGGCAAAGCTTAGGCCGTAGCAACTTTTATATTTTCCGTACCTTAGTCATTCCAGCTATGTTACCGGGGATTGCGGCTGCCTTTGCTTTAGTATTTTTAAACTTAATGAAAGAGCTCACCGCAACCTTATTACTGACCCCTAATGACATTAAAACGCTTTCAACTGCGGTGTGGGAATACACCTCTGATGCACAATATGCGGCTGCAACGCCTTATGCCATTATGTTAGTGCTATTTTCAGGGATTCCTGTATTTTTACTGAAACGATACGGTTTTAAATAACGAGAAGATAAAAATGACAACATTACTCGACATTAAAAATTTGAATAAATCCTTTAACGGACACCAGGTTCTGCACAATATCTCTCTGCAATTAGAGAAAGGTGAAATTCTATTTCTTCTTGGCGCATCTGGTTGTGGAAAAACCACCTTATTGCGTAGTATTGCTGGTTTTGAACAACCAACAAGCGGTGAGATTTGGTTAAAGAATCAACCTATTTTTAAAGAAAATCTCAATGTGCCGACCCAGCAACGCAAATTAGGCTATGTGGTACAAGAAGGCGTGCTATTTCCTCATTTAAATGTTTACCGCAATATTGCTTATGGCTTAGGCGATGGCAAAGGGAAAACGGAAGAGGAAAAACAACGCATCGAAGAAGTGATGAAACTCACGGGTATTAGCAGCTTAGCGGACCGTTTCCCTCATCAGCTTTCTGGTGGTCAACAGCAACGTGTTGCACTTGCTCGAGCACTTGCACCAAGCCCTGAGTTAATCCTGTTTGATGAGCCATTTAGTGCGTTAGATGAACATCTAAGAAATCAAATTCGTTACGATATGTTACAAGTATTAAGAGAAAGTGGTTCCTCTGCCGTATTTGTAACCCATGATCGCGATGAAGCACTATGTCATGCTGACAAAATCGCAGTGATTCAAGAAGGGAAAATTCTCCAAATTGCGACACCTAAAACGCTCTATTGGTCACCTCAGTATTTGTCTATTGCTAAATTTATTGGGGACAGCATTATTCTTCCTGCAACATTAAAAAACGATAGCATCGCGACCTGTCAATTAGGTGAAATTGCCATCGAAAATAAAGGAAATGGCCATACGCAAGGGAAAGTGTTATTCCGCCCTGAGCAATTCTCTCTTGCGAAAAAAATCCAAGACCCGACCGCTTCTTTTAAAGGTGAGATTAAGCGAATTGAATCAAGAGGACGAGCTATCAATATTTGTATTGATGTTTGCGGTTATGAATTGAATATCAATGAAGATCTCATCAACGAATACCATACTGACGAACAAGTCACCATGTATTTGTATGGGAAAGGGGTATTCTATAATGACTAAAAAAAGGCGGAACACATTGTTCCGCCTTTTTATATGATTTAATGACCAAGTGATTTTCGCATTTTGATGTTGAGCATTTCAACTACTGTTGAGAAGCCCATTGCAAAGTAAATGTAGCCTTTTGGAATATGAATATCCAAACTTTCAGCAATTAAACTTACTCCAACTAAAATTAAGAATGCTAAGGCTAAAATCTTCAATGTCGGATGGGTATCAACAAAATTACCAATTGGTTTCGCTGCAAACATCATCACACCTACTGCAATCATAATTGCCAAAATCATCACTGGAAGGTGGTTTGCCATCCCTACCGCGGTAATTACTGAGTCTAAAGAAAATACGATATCTAAAATCGCAATTTGGATTAATACACCCAAATAACTGACTTTCTTCTTGTTATTCTCTTCTTCATGATGTGCTTCAGGATGCATCGCCTCTTTAATTTCACCTGTACTTTTCACAATTAGGAATAAGCCCCCAAGGAATAAAATCAAATCGCGACCCGAAATTTCCTGACCAACCAAAGTGAATAGTGGCTCCGTTAATTTCATCATCCAAGAAAGGGAAACAAGAAGTAAAATACGGGTAATCATCGCTAATCCAAGGCCGATAATACGACCAGATTGACGTTGATTCGCAGGTAAACGTCCCACTAAAATACTAATAAAAATAATGTTATCGATACCCAAGACGATTTCAAGTGCGGTCAATGTGAGCAATGAAATCCATGCTTCAGGATCAACAAGCCATTCAAACATAATATGTTCCTATATAAAATCCGAAAGGTTGAAATAATAGACAGTTCGTGTAGAAAATCAAGATTTTTCCTAACTTTTTAAGGTCTCGAAAATCTTTTCGGCTAAGGCTTTAGAAATACCGGGTACAGAGGCGATTTCATCCAATGTGGCATTTTTGACACCTTGCAATCCACCTAAATATTTCAACAAGGCTTGACGTCGTTTAGCGCCTACCCCTTCAATAGTTTCCAATCCACTTTGGGTAAAGGCTTTTTGGCGTTTTTGACGATGGCCGCTAATCGCATGATTATGGCTTTCATCTCGAATATAATCCCCATTCCCAAGCTTTTCTGTGTTTTCCG
>CAJPKS010000138.1:0-4997 GCA_905371285.1 Haemophilus sp. HMSC068C11
ACTTTGTTCGTTACTTATTATTCAACCCAACCGGAAACTCAAAAGGATATTTTAGTTTCGCTGTTGGAAAATTTACCGCAACATGATCCATTTCAGTCTGACATTGTGTTGGTGCAAAGTCCGGGTATGGCACAATGGTTGCAAATGGAAATTGCTAAAAAACGCGGCGTTGCAGCGAATTTCCAATTCCCCATGCCTTCCAGTTTTATTTGGAAACTTTACGCCGATAATTTGCCGAATGTTTCCACGCAAAATCCTTTTGAAAAAGATTCAACGTTATGGCGATTAATACGATTAATCCCTACTTTTTTACAGCAAAAAGAATTTGAACCATTAAAAAAATATTTAGCGTCCTCGCCTGCATCAGAACAGCAAAAACTTTATCAATTAAGCCTAAAAGTTGCCGATTTATTTGACCAATATCTCGTCTATCGTCCCGAATGGATTGCCGCATGGGAAGAAAATAATGATGAAAAGATCTTGGCTCAGATTAATCAGCAAAAGCAGGGGCTTTCGGCGTTAAACCCTACCTTTCTTTCTCAAATTAAAGGCAATATTCATTGGCAAGGGATTTTATGGCGAGCCTTGGTGGATGATGTTCAACGTGATTTCAACGGAAAAGCGAAACATCGTGCTGCACTCAATCAACAATTTTTAGCATTATGTCGTGATCCCAATGCTACGCTCAACTTACCAGAACGTATTTTTATTTTTGGTATTCCAGCATTGCCAACGGTTTATCTCAATATTTTCCAAGGTATTTCAGCTAAAACAGATGTACATTTATTCTTCAATAATCCATGTCAAGAATATTGGGGTGATTTGCGAGATCTGAGTAAATCCTATTTATTAGAAAGACAGCGTTTCGTGCAAGAAACCAACGATGTGAAGCCTTTAATTTCAGCCGAGCAAGTGTCATGGGAACCTGCCGACCTTGATTACACCAATCAAAAAGAAGAATTGTTCAGCGGAAATCCGCTTTTAGCCTCTTGGGGAAAAATGGGACGGGATTTTCTCTATCAATTAGTGCGTGATGAAGAAAATATTCAAGCTATTTCCCGTGATTATTATGCCGAACTTCCCGAAAAAACACTGTTAGGGCAGATCCAAAATCAAATTTTGACGTTGAGTCATGGTGCATTAAATGTCGCGAAAAATGACCGCTCTTTAGTGATGAAATCTTGCCATAGCGCCATGCGCGAAGTTGAAGTACTGCATGATTATTTATTGGATTTATTCAATCAAAATCAGCATAAACCAAAAGAAGAACAGATTACACCAAAAGATGTGGTGGTCATGGTTGCCGATGTTAACCAATACACACCTTATATTCAGGCTGTCTTTGGTGCGAATAGTGCTGATGCACCCGTTATTCCGTTCTCAATTTCTGACAGTAAATTGTCTGAAAGTGATGTGATCGTGTCGAGCTATCTTTCCCTGTTAAATTTAAAAGAAAGTCAGTTTGGCGCGGAAGAGGTGTTGGCTTTATTAGATATTCCGGCTATCCGTGAGCGTTTTAATATTGCCCTTGCCGATCTCGAGCAAATCCGTGAATGGGTGAAAGAGGCGGGTATTCGCTTTGGCTTGGAAAAACAGCAGAATACACTGAATTTTAATGCGTGGCAGGCGGGACTTGAACGTATGACCTTAGGTTATGCGATGCGTGAAGAGCAAGGCGTTTGGCAAGACAGTCTTGGACTTGATAGTAGCTATGGATTGAAAGGGCAGTTAGTTGGTGCGGTGAATCAATTTTTTACGGCTTTAAATAAATGGCATCAAGATTTGCAAAAGGCACACAATATTGAAAAATGGCGTGAAAAATTGACCGCACTTTTGACGAATTTCTTTGTGCAAAATGAAGAAACTGCGGATACCTTATTTTATATTCAAGATTGTATCAATGCCTTTGCCGATGATTTGCAGACCGTCAATTTTGAAGAAACTTTGCAAGCGGATGTGATTGCGGAAGTGATGTCTGCACGTTTAGAAGAAACGCCAAACAGTCTTCGTTTCTTAGCGGGGAAAGTGAATTTCTGCACACTTTTACCAATGCGTTCCATTCCTTTTAAAGTGGTGTGTTTGCTCGGAATGAATGAGGCGGATTACCCACGCAGTCATACACCAAATAGTTTTGACTTAATGCAATATCATCATCAAAAAGGCGATCGTGTTCGTCGAGATGATGATCGTTATTTATTCCTTGAGGCTTTACTCGCCGCAAGATCCCATTTTTATGTGAGTTATGTGGGCTCTTCAATTATTGATAATCAACCCAAAGAGCCTTCAGTATTGGTGAGTCAATTGGTTGATTATATTAATCATTATTCAGAAAATGGCTTAAAGATTGAACAACATCCAATGACAGCGTTTAGTCCAAGCAATTTCCAAAGTGAAGGGAAAATTAACCGCTCTTTTGCGAAAAAATGGTTGCCGATTGCCCAATTCCAAGAACGAAAATGTCATGAATTTGTTGTGCCGATGGGCGAAAATCAAGAACCAATAACGGAAATTGAACTCGATCGTTTTGTGAGTTTTGTTGAAAATCCAGTGAAATTCTTTTTTGAAAAGCAGCTTGGCGTGTATTTCCGAGATGAAGATGATCGCATTGAAGAAAGTGAAAACTTCACGTTAAATGGTTTGGATCATTATCGCATTAGTAATGAGTTATTGCATTTGGAGGAAACGCAATTTAACGATTATTTCGCCAAACAGCAAGTGAAAGGCATCATGCCACGCGGCGAGTTTGCGGAAGTTTGTGCGCAATCTATTCGTGCTGATGTATTGGCTTTTAAAGAGAAAATTAAGGATTATTCTTCACCACACAGTGAGAGTGTCGATTTTGTGGTGGAAACGGCACAAGGCAATATTCGCTTATTTGGTTATATGGAGCCATTATTTGGCGATGAAAATCAGATAATCGAATGGCGATTTGCAAAATATAAAGATCGTTATCGTATTCGCCCATGGCTTTATTATCTCATTCAACTGGCGACAAAAGATAACGCACTGCCACCACGCATTATCGCTAAAGATAAGGATTTAACATTAAAAACAATAGAAAAATCAACCGCACTTGAGAAACTGAAAATGTATGTCGAGGCTTATTTACAAAGCCAGCAACAAATTCAGCTCATTCCAACGGAAAATATAGCGAAGTTTATTGAAAAAGATGAAAGTGCGATCAATTTTGACAATGTTTTAACGAATATCGAATCCCTTGCGAAAGATGATCCTTATGGCTATAGAAAAGCCGATCCTTATTGGGCGAGGGTATTGGGTCAAACAGAACAATTTAAATCGCAGGATGGTCTTTTGCAGTTGGTGAAACAAACCACATCCTGGTTTGGAGAAATGTTGTCTTAAAGCGGATCTTCAGATCGAAAAGATCTTGGATTTTTGATAAGATAATGGCTTAAGAATAATTTTGAAAAGGATCTAAAATGCGTTGTCCGTTTTGTTCAACTGAAGAAACTAAGGTGATTGACAGCCGTTTGGTTTCTGATGGGTATCAAGTGCGTCGTCGTCGGGAATGCGGGAATTGTCATGAACGCTTTACCACCTTTGAAACAGCCGAATTAGTGGTGCCAAAAATTATTAAAAATGATGGGTCACGCGAGCCGTTTAATGAAGATAAATTGCGTAGCGGTATTCAACATGCATTAGAAAAACGCCCTGTAAGTTCGGATGATGTGGAAAAAGCCATCAGCCATATTATTATCCAATTACGTGCGACGGGTGAGCGCGAAGTGCCAAGTCATCTCGTAGGCAAATTAGCCATGAATGAGCTGAAAGAATTAGATAAAGTGGCGTATATCCGTTTTGCGTCCGTTTATTTGAGTTTTGATAATATCAATGAATTCACCAAAGAAATTGAAAGCTTAAAGGATTAGTATGAGTGACACCTTTTCCCCTGATGACGTGAAATTTATGCAACTGGCTCTTGAGCTTGCGGCAAAAGGGCAGTACACCACTACGCCTAATCCATCCGTAGGATGTGTGTTGGTAAAAAACGGTGAAATTGTCGGGAAAGGGTTTCATTTTAAAGCTGGTGAGCCTCATGCAGAACGAGTGGCGTTGGCAGATGCCGGTGAGAAAGCGAAAGGCGCAACTGCTTATGTGACGCTTGAACCTTGTTCTCATTATGGACGCACACCGCCTTGTGCATTAGGTTTAATTGAAGCGGGTGTCAGTCGAGTTGTCGCAGCCATGGCCGATCCTAATCCTCAAGTGGCGGGCAAGGGCTTAAAAATGTTAGCCGATGCAGGCATACCAAGTGCGGTTAATTTATTGAACGAACAAGCAGAAGCTTTAAATAAAGGTTTTCTTAAACGTATGAGAACCGGTAAGCCTTATGTGCAGCTAAAATTAGCCATGAGTTTAGATGGCCGAACAGCCATGGCAAGCGGTGAAAGTAAGTGGATCACAGGTGATGCAGCTCGTGCAGATGTACAAAAAATGCGAGCCAAAGCGACCGCACTTTTATCAACAAGTGCTACAGTGTTGGCCGATGATCCAAGCTTGAATGTGCGTTGGAATCAATTTCCCGATGATCTAAAAGCGGAATATGCGGAAGATACTGTGCGTCAGCCTATTCGTGTGATCTTAGATTCCAAAAATCGAGTTCAACCAAGCCATCAATTATTCCATACCCATTCACCAGTTTGGCTTGTGGGTTCAATTCCACGAGATATGTCGGTATTCCCTGATTTCTGTGAGCAAATATTATTGCCAGAAAACTATGATTTTGATCTATTGATGACAGAATTAGGCAAGCGACAAGTGAATTCTGTTTGGGTTGAAGCGGGCGCCACTTTAGCAGGTAGCTTGATTGAACAACATGCTGTAGATGAATTAATCATTTATGTTGCCCCGAAACTCTTGGGAGATAACGCTCGAGGATTATGCCAACTCCCGCATTTGGAAAAACTTGCGGATGCCCCATTGTGGCAACTGCAAGAATGTGAAAGAATTGGGGATGATTTAAAGCTCAGTTATTT
>CAJPKS010000139.1:0-4969 GCA_905371285.1 Haemophilus sp. HMSC068C11
GGAATAACGCGCAATTCAATGTCATTTGCACCATGTAGTGATTGTTGAATAGCCTGAATCGCTTCAGGTTTATTGTCTTCAACCGCAATCACCACTTTTTCAGGGCGTAAGATATAACGTAAGATGCGAATACCTTCGATCATTTCATCCGTGTAATCACGCATTAAGCGGTCATCACAGGTAATATAAGGTTCGCATTCCGCGCCGTTAATGATTAAGAGTTTAACTTTCTTTTCAGCCGATTGGATTTTGGCGGCAGTCGGGAATACTGCACCACCTAAGCCAGCAACCCCCGCTTGGTAAATGCGATCAATGAGTTGTTCGACAGGTTGTGTGAAAAATTCTTCAAGTGGAAATTGCTCACGCCATTTATCCAAACCATCCGCTTGAATATGAATCATGTCCTCGGTTAAACCAGAAGGATGAGGCGCAACATGTTTTCCGATAAATTTTACCGTACCAGAAGTCGGTGCATGAACAGGCAAGATTCTTAAGCCGTCACATTGTGTCAAAGGTTGGCCTTTTAGGACATAATCGCCTTCTTTAACTAATACATTTCCTGCAGTGCCGGCATGTTGTTTAATGGGGACATAAAAATCATGAGCAAGTTCTGATTGCTGAATAGGGGATTGGTTTGATTGAGATTTCATTTCAGGTGGATGAATACCACCTTTAAAATCCCAAATTTTGCCGGAGTTAAATCTTGTTAATACATCAGCCATATTATTCCGACTCCCCAACCACTAATTTTTTCTCGATTTCTGTGGTATTTACAACCGGAATGACTAATTTAGGATCAAATTTCCAGTTCCAATTATCAATATCTTTTTTCACTTTAATCATGGAAATACAATCTGTCGGACAAGGTGCGACGCAAAGTTCACAGCCAGTACAGAGATCGGGAATAATTGTATGCATGGCTTTGTTTGTACCGATAATGGCATCAACAGGGCAGGCTTGAATACATTTAGTACAGCCAATACACATATTTTCATTAATAAAGGCAACCATTTCTTCTGGTTCCGCCACATCATCCATTGCGGGTACATCAACACCCATGATTTCGGCAATTTTTACCACCGTTGGACGACCACCAGGCACACATTTTGTGATAACGTCACCATTAGCAATTGCTTCAGCATAAGGCTTGCAGCCTGGATAGCCGCATTGCCCACATTGGCTTTGCGGTAAGATGGCATCAATTTTTTCAATGATAGGATCAGCTTTGACTTTTAATTTAATCGAAGCAAAGCCTAAAATCGCACCAAAAATTAAAGCGAGAACGGTTACTGAAATTAAGATAAACATTATTTTTTAGTGTTATTCCAAAATAATCCGAGAAAAATCACTGTTACAGTAATAAACATCAAGAGATAAATCATTTTACTAATCCGGCGAAGCCCATAAAGGCGAGAGACATCAAACCGGCCGTAATTAATGCGATAGACGAGCCACGAAACGTAATAGGGACATCTGCGGCAACAAGGCGTTCACGCAATGCTGCAAATAAAACTAAAACTAGTGCAAAACCTAAAGAGGCGCCAAAACCATAAATGACGGATTCAGTTAAATTGTGTGCCAAATTGACGTTTAATAATGCCACACCGAGTACCGCGCAGTTTGTGGTAATCAGTGGTAAGAAAATCCCTAATAATCGATAAAGTGATGGGCTTGTTTTATTGATTACCATTTCAGTAAATTGAACTACGAAGGCAATCACTAAAATAAAAACTAAAGTGCGCAAGAATGTGGCGTTTAGCGGCATTAAAATATAATTATCGACTAAATAAGAACACAGTGACGCTACGGTTAATACGAATGTCGTAGCAAGCCCCATACCAATTGCCGTTTCAATCTTTTTGGACACGCCCATAAATGGACAAAGTCCTAAGAATTTGACCAAAACAAAGTTATTGATTAATGCGGTGCTGATAATGAGTAGAATGTAATGTGTCATTGCGTCTAAATTTATTTTACATAAGTGGCGTATTATCTCTATTTATCGCACTGAGAACAATAAAAAATTTGGGTTAGTGCGGTCAGTTTTTCCTTTGTTTTTTATTTGGTAATGGATTCTTTCTGACTATGTTGGAAGTAGCGATACAGCTGAGGCAGCAATTGAGAAATCAAGTTAAGTTGCTGATATGGTAACGCAAAAGCCATATCTGCTTTAGTTTGATTTTCATCCAACTGAATTTCTTTTAGGCTTTGCTCGATATTACCTTGTAGTTTGGCAAAGATTTCAGGACGAAGCTTTTCAATATTTTCCAGCGTATATAAAACCTTTTTCGCGACAGGATAAAAGTCTGCTAAAAATTCAGTTGTTTGCTGTAACTGCGTCATTTTATAGCGATATGCCCCTAAAGCAGAAATATAACTCAACAGAGAATAATTCATTTTTAACAAGTCAAAACCTTCCTGCAAATAGGCCTGATATTTCTTCGGCTCATTATTCATATTGGAAAGCGTTGTACTCAATGCTGCCGCATATTGATGAGCATTACGGCGTGCAATACGGTATTTCAAATCATCGCTTTTACCAAATTGTAGTTGGCTGATGATGTGCAAGAAATATTGTGCATCACTTTGAATCGCTTGGTGGCTCACTTTATCGAGTTGCAGATATTTCCAATCCGGCCATAAATAAGACACGGCAAACCATGCAATGGCTGAACCTAATACCGTATCAATGAGGCGAGGGAAGAGTGCTGCGTGCGTATCAAATCCCATTACATCGAAACTGATTAATACCTGTAAGGTAATAAAGAAGGTGGAGAAGCTGTAATTATTACTGCGGAAGAAGAAAAATAGCGTACTAGTCACCACCATTAAGCCAAGTTTCATCTCTAATGTAGGATTGAGGTAAGGCAATAAGGAGCCAATAATTACCCCTAAAATCGTACCTATAATACGCTGACGTAACCGTACTTTGGTTGCAGAATAGTTTGGTTGACATACAAAGACCGCAGTAAGCAAAATCCAGTACCCCAAATTAAATTGGAAAAATTCAACAATAGCACAACATAAAAACACCACGATAGACAAACGCACAGCATGGCGGAAAAGCGGTGACTCAAAAGTGAAATTACTTCCAATAACTGAAAGAATATTTTTTAGGCCTGTAATTTGCTCAGTATGGATTTGTGCTGTTTGATCATTTTCACTGGTTTCTTGCTCAAGCTGACGTAGCTGCCAGTTAATACTTTTCAGATTATCAATAAGCGTTTGAAGGGTGAGTAAAACATTGTTTTGTTCAGCGTGTTCTTTGCTATAAAGTTCAAGAGATTGAATTGTGCCTATTAATGCTTTTTCTACGCGAATATTATAGTGATAAGGCGTATTTTGACGTAGACAAGCCGTAATATCATGACAAGCTTGAGCTTGTAATTCGAGCAAGCGTTGAATACGGAAAATTAAATCTGTATTTTTGAGTTGCTCTGCAATTTGTCGATAATCAAAATATGTGGAATTCGCACGTTCATGAATGTCTTGCGCTGCAAAATAATAGCGAATCATACGTTGTGTGCGAGCATGTCGATGTTGTCCACGAATACGATAGAAAAGTGCTGTTCTGACTTGGTTAAAGGCATCCACCACATTGGTGTTTTTCATCGCAAAATTGAGGTGTTTTTTCTCGATTTCATCAATTTCATCAGGATCAAAAAACTCTGATTTGGCATCTAGATAATTGCCTAAAGCACAAAAAGCTTTCGCGACACTCTCTTGCACAGGGCGGTTTGGGAAAAAGAGGTAAACGATGATGGTCACAATACTGTAAAGCAAAGTACCTAATAAAATCATCACCGGATTAATAAACCAGCTTGCAGAATTATCTGGTGTATAAGTGAGAGTGGTATAAATGGCTACCACCAGCGTACCAAACGCAATGGTTCGATAACGTTCACCCACGGCGCCAACCATCGTAAATAAAAAGGTGATGATGGTCATCAGCAATACGTATTGAATGGGTTTACCAATATTGAGTTGAACGATAAAGGTTGAAATAGAAAAGGCAATTAATGTGTAAAAAATATTTTTTAATCGCCCAGTTAGACGGTTATCTAAATCCACTAAACCGCCTGCAATAATCCCTAAAATTAAGGGCATAGATTGCGTAGAAATATCAAAAAACCAGACGCCAAACGCTGCGATATTCACTGCAATAAAAATAGGTATTGAAGCGATTACTTTTGCATTAAGCCATTGATTCATGTTGATATCCTTGCTTATTATTTTATGACTAAAAAATGGATGATAAAAAAGTGAGCGGGGAGGCTCACTTCTTTATCAAAGTGCGGTTAAAAAAACGATTATTTTTGTTTTTTTGCCCAGTTTAAGAAACGAGTTTGAGTTTCTTTATCTGCTTGTTGGAACCAGTATTGTAATTGTTGTTCTGCAACGTTTTCACCTTGAACAACCACTTTGCCTTTTGTTGCTTTTCCTGATGCTGCAGGCATCATACCTACTGCCGGTGCCGCTAAAGCTGAAACCGCTGCTGGTGCATTAGATGCATTATACTCAGCAAGGTCGTTAACAATATTCGCTGATGGGAATAAACCTTCTTGTTTTAAGGTATCCACTTTAGCATCAATCACATTACCTGATTTAGTTTTAACGGTAATTTGTGGTTGTGCATTAAATTTTTCGCCATCTTCTTGAGAACGAATTTTTTCTGCAGATACCACAACATCATCAGCCGTACCTTTGAAAGTCACAATAACAGGGTTAGACTCAAAAAGTCCTTGGCTAGAACCGGTACCGACGATCTCACCTAAACGTACCACAACCTGTTGTGTTTGGTCAGCTTCAGCATTGAATGATTTTTTTTCTTTTAGAAGGGATTTGCTGGCTTTTTGGCCATTGATAGCAAGAAACTCAAGGTTCGATGAGGTGGTGACCATGCCGGCTAAGCTGCTCGCACTGACTGCAAGGGCAACAACACCTAAAGCAAACTTACATAATTTCATAA
>CAJPKS010000140.1:0-4930 GCA_905371285.1 Haemophilus sp. HMSC068C11
TTAAAAATTTCTCCCTCTCAATTGAGAGGGAGTTTGAATGGCGAGTTCATTGATACAGAATTTTTTCTTTAAAATCTCCCTTAAACCCTCTTTGTTAAAGAGGGGAAAATAAATAAGGAAATTTATTTATTCTTGTGCATCTAAATAACGTTCAGCATCTAATGCCGCCATACAGCCTGTTCCAGCTGAAGTAATGGCTTGGCGATAGTTGTGATCCATTACATCACCCGCAGCAAATACGCCTTCCACTGACGTTGCTGTTGCATTGCCTTCAAGACCAGATTTAACGACGATATAACCGTTGTTAAGTTCAAGCTGACCTTGGAAGATTTCAGTGTTTGGCGCATGACCGATGGCAATAAATAAACCGTCTAATTTCACGTCTTCTTTTTCGCCGGTTTTCACGTTTTCTAAACGTACACCGGTTACGCCCATGTTATCGCCTAATACTTCATTCAAAGTGCGGTCAGTATGAAGCACGATTTTGCCTTCTTCGACTTTTTTGTATAAGCGATCGATTAAGATTTTTTCCGCACGGAAACTATCGCGACGGTGGATTAAGTGCACTTCAGAAGCAATATTCGCTAAATAAAGTGCTTCTTCAACGGCGGTATTTCCGCCACCGACAACGGCAACTGGTTTATTGCGATAGAAGAAACCATCACAGGTTGCACAAGCTGAAACGCCGCGGCCTTTATAAGCGGTTTCAGATTCTAATCCGATATAACGTGCTGATGCGCCTGTTGCGATAATTAATGCATCACAAGTAAAGGTTTGCATATCGCCATAAAGTTTGAACGGACGAGAAGATAAATCGACTTTATTGATATGGTCAAACACGATTTCGGTTTCAAATTTTTCGGCGTGTTGCAACATACGTTGCATTAAACCTGGACCGGTTGGCATTTCAAAATCACCCGGCCAGTTTTCAATTTCCTCCGTGGTAGTAAGTTGCCCGCCTTGTTGAAGCCCGGTCACTACAACAGGTTTTAAGTTTGCACGGGCGGCATAAATAGCGGCGGTATAACCTGCGGGGCCTGAACCTAAAATTAATAATTTGCTGTGTTTAACGTCTGACATAAAGAATCCTTTGTTTATAAAATAAAGCATGAGGCTTTTGGAATTCGTTCATTATAAAGCCTTCATGCATAAAAAAATAGTTGATCGTATTAGTAAAGCAATGAATACAGCAATCGGCGATATTTATTGGTGATAGGATCCGCATTGCCAATGGCTGATAAAATAGATAAGAACTGTTGTTTTACCTCACCATTTTCCGCATAAAGATCTTGCTTAAGAATGCTAAATAATAAATCCAATGCTTCTTCGTTTCGATTGGCTTGATGTAGCTGAACTGCTAATTTCAACGCAATTTCAGGCGTTGGATTTTTCGCATAATCCGCTTGTAATTGCTGAATTTCTGGCGTATCTGCCGCTTTAATTAAAAGCTCAATCTGCGCTTGTAAGCCATGCCAACGGCTGTCGCGATCCTGAATCGGAATTTGCGCTAAAATATCTGCCGCAGGCTCCGTTTTTTTCATGGCAATATAGGTTTCTGCATAAAGTAATGCGACATCGCTGTTTTTCTTATCTGAAAGCTCCCAGGCTTCTTTCAGTAATGGAAGGGCAGAGTCGTAATCTTCCACTTGTAAAAAATCCAAGGCTTTTTGGAATTTTAAATCTTCTTCTTTCGGCAAAATCGCACTCAAACGTTGTAATAAGCTGGCTTCATCTAATGCGCCAGGGAACGCATCTAATGCTTGTGCCTCTTTGAAAAGGTAGGTTGTTGGCAACGCTTGAATACGAAATTGTGTAGCAATCATTTGCTCTGTTTCACAATTGACTAAGCCGAGGATAAATTGTCCTTGATGTTGTTCTGCAACACGTTGTAGGACTGTTGCAAAATCAGCTGATTCTTTATGGCTTGGTGCATAAAAGTTAATGACAAGTGGTGTTTCAACAGAACGTTGCAACGTTTCAGTAAGATTTTGTTCGTTGAGCTCAACGAAGAAAGGTAAATCTGCCATTTTTATTCCTTCATAAATGGAAAATGATGCCTGATTTTAACAAAGTGCGGTCAGTTTTAGAAATGTTTTACAGGAAAAGAAAAGGGCAGTGTTAATCTGCCCTTATTCGCTATCTATTTTGATTCTTTTGTTTCTTCCACTTTATCTTCAGGAAGTACGAGGTTAAGAATTAAGGCAAGTAATGAACCTACGGTAATGCCTGAACCGAGCACTTCTTTGAAAAAGTGCGGTAATTTATCAAGCAATTCTGGACGAGTCGTCACGGCTAAGCCACAGCCAATAGAAATGGCAATGATTAAACCATTGCGTTTACTACGTGCGACTTTATCCAACATTTGAATACCCGCAGCGATAATCATCGCGAACATCATTAAGCCTGCACCACCTAATACTGGTAATGGAATTGATACAATTAATGCACCGAATACAGGGAATAAGCCCGCTAGTGCTAGAAGCACACCGGTTAGCGCAACCACGTGACGACTTGCCACGCCAGTTAGAGAAATGACTCCAATGTTTTGTGAGAATGAAGAGAATGGTGTGGTGGACATAATGGCGGCTAAAGCAGAGCCTAAACCATCGGCTAAAACCCCGCCGCGTAAATGTCTGCCGGTGATTTCGGTTTTGGTAGCATTACCTAGGGCTAAGAAGTTACCACTTGATTCAACGATCGTCACTAAATAGGCAATAGACATACCGATAATGCCTGAAATTGGGAAGGCTAAACCAAAGTGTAGTGGTTGTGGAATCGCGAAAGTTTGTGCTTGTTTTACGCCTTCAAAGCTTACCCAGCCCATAGCTAAACAAACGATATAACCAGTCATCATCCCAATAACGATGGCGGCAGCAGAGAAAATCCCTTTACCCCATTGCACGAGAGCGACCACGATCACTAAGACAAAGCTTGCCATCATTAAATTTTCTGGCGTCGCATAATTCGCATCACCACGTTGACCACCTGCAAACCAGTCAACGGCAACTGGAATCAGGCTTAAGCCGATCATCATAACGACAGTTCCCGTCACAAGTGGTGGGAATAATTTACGAATATAGGGCATGAAAAAGCTGCCGATAATCATCACTAATGAACCAATGAGAGAAGAGCCTAATATACCAGCGATGCCATATTCACTGAAACCAATGGCAAGTGCAGCAGCAACGAAAGTAAAACTGGTCCCCATCACACTTGGTAAACGAATACCAATAGGCCCTAAGCCTTTACATTGGATAACGGTTACCACTCCAGAAATTAAAAGCGCCGCATTAACTAACGTAATAGTATCTTCGGTTGGTAATTTTAAGACGTTACCAATGACCAATGGTACGGCAATAATTCCCCCTAATGCGGCAAGTAAATGTTGTGCGGCAAGGAGTAAACTCAATCCGAAAGGTGGTTTGTCTTCCACCGTATAAAGCAGGTTGTTATTCATTTGGTTTCCCTAAGTAAAAAAATTGTGCGAATTATACGTTAATTTTTATTTACCGCAAACGTTTGCGTAAAGAAAATAAAAAAGTGCGGTTAAAAATCATCTTGTTTTTAACCGCACTTATTCGGTTTTAAAGGTTACATCCAGAAGAGATAAGCAATTGTCCCGATAATTAGCATACAGGTTAAATCAATAAATTTACCCACGCGGATCATTTCGGATTGTTTCACAAAACCTGTCGAGTAAACAATCGCATTCGGTGGAGTACCAACCGGCATCATAAAGGCACAAGATGCCCCTAAGCCGATAATCATCGCAAAACCAAGTGGTGGCATATTCAGTGCATTTGCAATAGAAATAAAGATTGGAACCAGTAAAGCAGCACTTGCTGTGTTTGAGGTAAACTCAGTTAAACAGACAATAAAGGCGGCAACAATTAATGCCATCACATAGTAGTGGCCACCTTCAATAATGAAGACGATACCATCCGCCATGATTTTACTTGCACCAGACTGAGTCAATACCGAGCTTAAGGTTAAACCGCCACCGAAGAGGAACAGCACGCCCCATTCTGTATTTTCTTGTACTTGTTTCCAACTTGCGATCCCAGTTACACAAATGACAATTGCTGCGGAGAGTGCAACCATACTGTCAAAACTACCAATTGGTTTTGGTAAGCCTAATAATTGAGAAATAATAGGGTTAAGGTATCCACCAAAAATCCAAAGAATCGCTACGGTGATAAAAATGACCAAGGTTAAAACACGTTGTTTAGTCATGTGAATTTTTTCAAATTCAGCAGCAAAATGAAGGCCTAATTTTGGTTTAAATACAATATATAACCAACCAATAATAAGCGGGAATAAAATTAACATCACTGGCGTGCCATACATTAACCAGTCAGCAAAGTCTAAATGGAGCTGTGAAGCGGCAATGGCATTAGGCGGGCTTCCCACAAGCGTTCCCATTCCACCGATGGTCGCACTATAAGCGATCCCTAAAAGCACAAATACATAAGTATTATGTTCTTCTTTTTGATCTAATTGACTCAGAATGGTCATTGAAAGCGGAATCATCATCGCGGCAGTTGCTGTATTACTCATCCACATAGATAAAAATGCTGTAGCTAAGAAAAGGTAAAGCACCGCAACAAAGAGACGACCTTTTGCTAATTGCATGATTTTATTAGAAATCATTTTGTCGATCTTTTGCACATTTAATGCGGTAGCAATCGCAAAACCACCAAAGAATAAGAAAATGGTAGGATCAGCAAAGGCAACAAGCGCCTCACGACTATTTACCAATCCGAGTAATACCGACAAAATAGGAACAAATAGCGCCGTGATAGTCACGTTTACCGCTTCTGTTAACCATAAAATCGCCACGAATGCCAATAATGCTAAGCCTTTATTGGCAGCAGGCTCAAAAGGAAGAATGTTTAATAAAACAAAAAAGAGAATCACATCAGCAAGGAAT
>CAJPKS010000141.1:0-4914 GCA_905371285.1 Haemophilus sp. HMSC068C11
AAAACAATTTAATAGTAAAATTCTTAAAGTTTATTTATTCGAGAATACTTATGTTTTCAAAAAAAGACATCATCGTATTAGGTATGATGATTTTTGCTTTATTTTTAGGCGCGGGAAATATTATTTTCCCACCGATGGAGGGGTACTCCGCAGGCAACCATTGGGCAACGGCTTCGCTAGGGTTTGTGATAACAGGCGTACTCATGCCATTTATTACATTGGTTGTGGTGTCAGTATTAGGACGTGGTGAAGAACTGACTAAGGACTTACCCAAGTGGGCAGGCGTATCCTTTTTAACCATTCTTTATTTAGTCATCGGTTCAACCTTTGCAATGCCTCGAATTACCAATGTCGCTTATGAAATGGCATGGTTACCATTGGGGCTCGTTGAAGATAGTGCGACGACACGTCTGATTTTCTCTGTGATCTTTAATATTATCGCGATGGGATTCATGATTCGCCCAAGTACCATTATTTCAACGGTGGGTGAAGTGATGACGCCAGCATTGTTGGTATTATTACTCATTGTTGGGATCACGGTTTTTGTTTCACCTCTTTCTGACATTGTTGATCCGTCGCAGGCGTATGCCGAGAATTCAGCATTAACTACAGGATTAATTAGTGGTTATCAAACGATGGATGTACTGGCTGCGATTGCCTTTGGTGGTATTGTTGCACGGGCGTTGTCTGCAAAAAATGTGACTAATCCACAAAAGATTGTTCAATATACGATTTCAGCGGGTTTTGTCTCAGTCATTTTATTAGGCTGCTTGTATTTTGCCTTATTCTACTTAGGGGCGACTTCTGATGCGGTGGCACAAGGCGCAACAAATGGCGGACAAATTTTCTCTCGTTATGTGAACAGTTTATTTGGCATGGCAGGAACCTGGATTATGGCGGGTATTATTACTTTAGCAAGTTTAACCACATTAGTGGGCGTAACCAGTGCGTGTGGTGATTATTTCTCCAAGTTTTCGACACGTTTTTCTTATCCATTTTGGATTGTCTTCTTCACCGCCATGACGACAATTATTTCACAATATGGCTTAACAAAATTACTCCGAGTGACAATTCCAGCCTTGTTGTTGATTTACCCAATGGCGATCATGTTAGTGGTTTTACAGCTTGTGCGTAATAAATTGCCTTCTATTCGATTGAGCTATTACGTAACCATCTTTGTAACGGTTTGTTTTAGTTTGGTTGATAGTTTGAAAAACTTAGATGTTTTGCCTGAAGGGTTGCATCAAGTCATGATTCATTTCCCGCTTTACTCACAAGGATTAGCTTGGTTGGTGCCTGCATTATGTACTTTACTGCTCTCCATACTATTAGGGAAAACCATTTCCAAATAACAAAAATGCCGACAATGATTTGTCGGCATTTTTTTATATCAAGTGCGGTCGTTTTTTCACGTGTTTTTAGGCGGCAAGACGTTGTCTCACAATTTCAAATAAACATACACCTGTTGCAACGGAAACATTCAGGGATGAAACAGAGCCCGCCATTGGAATACTAATGAGTTGATCACAATGTTCACGAGTAAGACGGCGCATGCCTTCACCTTCAGCTCCCATCACTAAGGCAAGAGAACCTGTGAGTTTGCTTTGATAAATGGTTTCTGTTGCTTCACCAGCTGTACCCACCACCCAAATATTATGATTTTGTTGTAGATCTCGCAAAGTACGCGCTAAATTGGTTACGCGAATTAATGGCACAGTCTCCGCAGCACCACAAGCCACTTTACGTGCAATAGAAGTGAGTTGAGCGGATTTATCTTTGGGCACGATAACAGCACTCACACCGGCAGCATCAGCAGTACGTAAACAGGCTCCCAGGTTATGGGGATCCGTCACGCCATCAAGCACTAATAAAAGTGGATTTTGTTTACGAGTAAGGAGTTCATCCAGATCATGTTCATTTAGCTCTTTCGCTTCTTGCACACGAGCAATCACACCTTGATGCACTTCACCATTGGATTTTTTATCTAATGTTTGACGATTAACAAATTGCACCGCAATGCCTAAAGCATAGAGCTCATTGAGTAAGGGTTGTAGGCGTTTATCTTCACGGCCTTTCAGCACAAATACTTCAATTAAACGCTCAGGGCTATTTGCTAAAATGCTGTTTACAGCATGGATACCATAGATATTTTCTGACATAGGGTTCTCTTATTTATTATTTTTTCCGTTTTCTCGTCGGTTTCTTCGAAACATCTTTATTTTTAACCGCACTTTTACGTTTTTTTGACGCTTTAGGTGGCAGTTCCTTAAACACTTTTTTCGCTTTTTGTTTCGCCGTTTTGCCAACACGACGCGGTTTTCGAGTGCTTTCGACTAAACTGAAATCCACCATTTTTTGTTCTAAATGAACGGCGACTACGCGAATTTTGACTTTATCGCCAAGGCGATAAATCATACCACTATTTTCACCGATTAAACGTTGTTTTGCCGCATCAAATTGATAGTAGTCGTTATCTAAAGTGGAAATATGGACTAAGCCGTCAATGAATAAATCATCTAAACGTACGAATAAGCCAAAGCCCGTTACAGATGAGATCACTCCGCTAAATTCAGCACCCACATGATCTTGCATATATTCACATTTCAGCCAATCTGCTACTTCGCGAGTGGCATCATCGGCACGGCGTTCTGTCATCGAGCAGTGATCGCCTAATAAATCCATTTCATCAAAAGAATAATGATAGCCGCCAGTATCCGTCGTTTTACGTTTAGCGCCTTTTTCTTTCGCTAATAAATACTTAATCCCACGATGAAGGGTTAAATCCGGATAACGACGAATCGGGGAAGTGAAGTGTGCATATTCCTCTAAAGCCAAACCAAAGTGGCCAATATTATCCGCATGATAAACCGCTTGGCTTAATGAGCGAAGTAACATGGTTTGGATAAGCTCGTGATCCGGGCGATCTTTTACTTGCTCTAACAATTTCGCATAATCTTTTGTGGTCGGTTTCATGCCGCCTTCAAGGCTTAAACCGCATTCACTTAAGAATGCGCGGAAAGACGTCAGTTTTTCTTCACTCGGAGCGGCATGAATACGATAGAGTGCTGGCTCTTTATGTTTTTCCATAAAGTTTGCTGCAGCAATATTTGCAAGAATCATGCATTCTTCAATGATTTTGTGAGCATCATTTCGCACAACAGGTTCAATGCGATCAATTCGTCCCATGGCATTGAAAATAAATTTGGTTTCAATGGTTTCAAAATCGATAGCACCACGTTGTTTGCGTGCATTGAGTAACGCTTGATAGAGGTGATGCAATTCTTCTAAATGTGGTACTAGCCCTTGATAACGCGTGCGGAGCTCATCATCGCCGTCTAAAATCGCCGCGACTTTCGTATAGGTTAAACGTGCATGAGAATTCATTACCGCTTCATAAAAACGATAGTCCGTGAGTTTACCTTTGGCAGAAATGTGCATTTCACACACCATACACAAGCGATCAACTTGTGGATTCAGTGAACACAATCCGTTGGATAAAACCTCCGGTAACATTGGCACAACACGATTCGGAAAGTAAACGGAGTTACCACGGTTATAAGCTTCAGTATCTAATGCAGAACGTAAACGCACATAGTAGCTGACATCGGCAATTGCCACCCAAAGTTTCCAGCCTTTACCACTTTTTTCGCAATATACGGCATCATCAAAATCGCGTGCATCTTCACCATCAATGGTCACCAGTGGCAGATTGCGTAAATCCACACGGCCTTTTTTAGCTTCTTCAGGCACTTCTTCGGTGAATTTTTTAACGTATTTTTCGACTGCACTTGGGAATTGGTGAGGAATGTCATGATTACGAAGAGCAATCTCCACTTCCATCCCTTTTGCCATATTGTCACCCAGAATTTCGGTGATGATGCCAATAGGTTGAGTGAAGGAGGAAGATCGTTCCTGCAATTCAACCACGACAACTTGCCCCATTCGGGCACCATTGCGATGTTCATTAGGGACTAAAATATCTCGTCCGATACGACTGTCATCAGGCACCACATAGCTAAAACCATTTTCTAAGAAGAAACGGCCGACAATTTGTTTTTTGCGACTTTCAAGTACGCGAACAATGCGGACTTCGCGACGACCACGGCGATCTAAGCCTGCAGGTTGGGCTAATACAAAATCACCGTGCATTACACGTTGCATTTGGTGATTAGGAATAAAGAGATCCTCTTTTTTGCCTTCGACTTGTAAAAAGCCATAGCCTTCGCGATGGCCAATGACCATGCCTTTGAATAAATCTAATTTTTCAGGCAAGGCATAGCATTTACGTTTAGTGAAAACTAATTGTCCATCATTCTCCATGGCGCGCAAGCGGCGGCGCATGGCTTCTTGTTGTTCATCACTTTTAATTGAAAGTGCGGTCAGAATTTCTTCCCGACTCATCGGGGCATTATTTTCACGGATGATTTGCAGAATGTAGTCTCTGCTTGGGATCGGATTACCATATTTGGCTAATTCTTTTTGATAATTTGGATCCGCTTTTTTAAAAGATTTTTTGGTCATTTATTGTTTATTTTATGATTAATTTTTAAGTTGTGGGGTAGTTTACAGGTTAAAGGAGGGAATGCAAGCTCGTTATGAGGTGTTTGTGGCAGGAGGTTTACGGCAAACAAAAACCGCACCAAAGTGCGGTTTTATTTTTAAGCTGTTTTAATGCTTTAATTACGCTAATTTTTTGATTTGAGCAGCTAATTTAGCTTTGTGGTTTGCTGCTTTGTTAGCGTGGATTAAGTCTTTAGAAGCCATACGGTCAACAACTTTTTGCATTTCAACGAATGCTGCTTCAGCTGCTGCTTTTTCACCTGCTGCTACTTGAGCATATACTTTTTTGATGTAAGTACGCATCATAGAGCGTTGGCTTGCGTTGTGTTGGCGGCGTTTTTCAGATTGAACCGC
>CAJPKS010000142.1:0-4877 GCA_905371285.1 Haemophilus sp. HMSC068C11
TAGGGCCGAAAGAAATGTTAGAACAATATCAACACATTCTTTAATCGAACGAGAAAATAAAAAAGTGCGGTGAAATTTCACCGCACTTTTGTTTTTGGAAAGATTAATTAATCTTGCAATGGCCCACTGTTAAACATTGGCAATCCCATGGTTTTTAAGCTGTCACGATAAATACCCAGCAAATCTTTCTCTGTAATTTTTTGTAGCTGATCTAACGGTTTATCTAATGCGGCGACCGTTTCAATCACAAGACAAGGAAACCTTGAAGATTTTTTGCATAATTAGTTCTCCATATTGGATTAAATAACAAAAAGAGCGGTCACTTTTTTATCAGTTTCCGCTCTTTTCACTAAGCTTGATTCATCGACATACACAATAACGTCAATGGATGGATACAAGTCACGTTAGATGACATATCGATCTGCCATTTACAAGTTTGGCATTCAGAAATCACGTAATCAAATCCACCTGCATTGATGTTATCGAATAAGTTTTTACCGATAGATTGGGAAACCTCGTAGTTTTCTTCTTTGAAACCGTATGTTCCTGCAATACCACAACATTGTGATGGTAACATCACAACTTCTAAACCTGGAATTTGTTTTAACACTTCCAAGGTGTATGGTGCCCAACCTGCTTTATCCACGTGACATGCAGTGTGATAAGCCACACGCAATTTGAGTGGTTTAAGTGGTAAGGTTTTACCTTCTTTAAAGAGTTGATATAAGAATGGTGTCACCATGTGAATATGCGGACGAACCTTGGCATTGTCGATACCTAAAATATGATGATATTCATCACGTAAATTTAGGGAACAACTTGATGCTTCACTGATCACATCTAAGCCATTTTCATCCACCATTTTGCTGATGTAATCGGTATTAAATTGTGCGATTTTTTTCGCACGTTCTGGGAATTGGTTCACGCTCAATGGCAAACCACAGCATTTTTCTTTTTCCAATAACACCACACCAATGTCCATAGCATTGAACACTTGAATAAATTCTTTACCTAATTGTGGATTATTGTAGTTCACATAACAGCCGTGATAATACGCCACTTTGCGTTCAAATTTTTGTTGGCTTTCCACCATTTTCTTCATATACCAGCTACGGAACGTACCAAAGGAATATTTTGGTAACGTACGATGACGGCTGATTTTTAACGCTTTTTCCAATACAAATTTTGTTGCTTTCAAGCCTGTACTCGTATTCACAATTGGCGCAAGCGGTGTATTAAGTGACCCCATAATATCGGTGTTACTTAAAATCGCATCACGTAATTTTTGCACGGCTGGTTTGTGTTGTTGAGCAAGGTATTTATTTCTTGCACGAACGATAATGTCACCAATTTTCACATCAGACGGACACGCAATTTCACAACGTTTACAGTTAGTACAGTATTTCAATGCTTCATCATAAAGTTCGGCTGATTTTAAGCGCAAACGCTCACCATCTGGGCCTGATTGTTTTGGACCTGGATAGTTTGGATTTTGACGCGAAACCGGACATACTGCAGTACACGCCGTACATTTAATGCAGCTCTCAAAGCTTTCATCAAATGCATGATGATGTTGTGGCGCATTAAGGGATTGTTTTGCATTATCAATTAATTGTTGAATGTTCATAACGCCTCCTTAATGTGTGTTGTGAAGAATTTCATCAGCAACAGCAAGCGCTGTTACCACTGCTACGCCAGAACCACAACCAAGCTCTAGGGCATTGAAACCACCAATCACATTACCCACCGCATATAAATTCGTTAAAAATTGACCGCCCTTTTGAACTTGGCATTGCGCATTAATCGCCACACCTGCAGATTGATACGGTTGTGGATTAGAGAAACGGTGATCAGTCCAAGTAAAGCGATCCGTATCGTTAAAACCTTCCACACCGATGATGTCAGAATGGAATACGGGTTCGTAGATTTTATCGAATTCAGAAACTAAACCTTTACTGAAGAAACTGCCAGAAGCTAAGACAAAATGTTCTGCTGTGATTTCTTCCTCTTCGTGCAAACGCGTTTGAATTGCACGAACTTTGTTGCCATGAAAATGTGCTTTTAATGCGCTATCACCATTCATCATGAGTCCGCCTAATTTCTCAAAACGATGGCGTAATTGAATACGTTGACGCATACCTAATAAAGACGGTGGTAAAGTTGGCAATTCAAATAATGGCAAGCCAGTTGCTTTGCGAAGTGATTCCATAAACTCTTGATTTTCTAAACCGAAACAAGCTGGTAAGAAAATTGCTTCTGTGCCTTTTGCTGCTTCTTTCATTTCAGCCACAAGATCATCAAATTTCAGTTTATATTCTAAAACTTGTGCAATGTTCACACTGCGGAACTCACGAGAGTTTGCACGTAACTGATCTAATTCTGGAATATTTAAAAAGCCTGTTTTTACTTCACAATGTGCAAACTGTGGATTCAGCGTGAGGTTATCTGCCAATAATTCTGGTTGGAAATCGTGATAGCCTTCAATGCCTAAAACCGCAATTTTTTTATAAGGGAATGGGGTTTCGCCTTGCACGGTTGGCACGCTATTTGGTGAAAGCCATGCACCGCGTAAACTACCTAAACCCGTTACGCGAAGATGATTTTCTGCGGTTGAACCAACTAAATCTAAATTTAACGACTCCGCTAATTTTTCGAAATCTTGCGCTTTCGCTAATACGCGTTCAGCACCCATAATGCTATAAGGGTGTTGTGGTAATTGAGCTGCAAGTGCGGTCAAATTTTCAGGAATATTTTTAACAAACGCACCATTTGGTAAACGGCTTAATAAATCTAATGAGCCGGATGCAAAATCAATCGCCGCTTGGCCGTTATTAATAATGACACAACGTTTGCCTTGTTCTTGTAGGGCGATGCCGCAAGTTAAACCTGCAAGACCGCCACCAATAATCACTACATCAAAATTCATTGTTATCCGTCCCTTGCTGTTTGTCAGTTTCAAGCGGTTGAACATCATTTAAGCCCAACACACTGCCATACATCCATGAAGTAAATTCGGCTTCACGAATCGCCTCACCCCATGCAATAGGCTCAATACCGCGCCAACGCTCTTCCATGAAAGCGGTTAATTGAGTGGTCGATTGACGAGGTGTTGCCACTTCAAAACGGTTCATTAAACCCGCTGCACGACATGCGCAAAGCTCAGCTTGGCAAGTCCCCATACCCACACGAGTACGGCGACGTAAATCCACTAAGTTATTCACATTTAATTCATCAACGGCATAACGTACTTCACCCGCTGTCACGGCTTCACATTCGCACACCATTGAACGATCGAGACGTTCTTTATCTAATAAGCGAGTGGCACGAGAACCATGACGATACACCGCTGAATAACGAATCGTACTTGGAAGTGAAATGACTTTCTGATTGGTTTCTGCACGGCTTTCGCTTGAACCCGGTAATGGACGCTCAGCTGTTGTACAACGTGCTGTTTTATTGAGTTTTTTACAAACAAGATCCGTTGCCCATTCTGCCATTAAGCGATATGTCATTAATTTACCACCTGTGATGGTAATAAAGCCATCTAAGCCGTCACGTTCTGCGTGGTCAAGTAACACGATACCACGACTCACATTACGACCAGATGGGTCATCATCAGACGCCACTAACGGACGTACACCGGCATAAGCACGTAATACACGAGTATGACGCAAGCTTGGCGCGAGTTTTTCCCCCTCACGGAATAAGATATCTACTTCTTCTGGGGTGACTTCCATATTATCGATTTGATCGTAAGGAATACGGCTAGAGGTTGTACCGATAACACAAATGGTATCCCCTGGCACAAGAATGTCCGCATCCGCTGGTTTACGACAACGGTTAATCACCATTTTGTTGATACGGTGCCCCATGACAAGTAATGCACCTTTTGCTGGGAACATTTTGATTTTGAGATCCGCATATTCTGCAATGCCTTGTCCCCAAATACCACCTGCATTGACGACTAATGGTGCAAAGAATTTGCGATTTACGCGATTTTTGTGATCGTAAACATCCACTCCAATCACTTTACCACCTTCGCGAATTAAGTTTTTCACCTCGCAATAAGTGAACATTTTCGCGCCATTTTCGGTGGCGTCCATCACATTGGAGGCTGTTAAACGGAAAGGATCGATTGAACCATCTGGCACAACAACGGCACCGACTAAATCAGGGTTTACCGATGGTTCCATAATTTTGGCTAGTTTAGGATCAATGGCGACAGCCTCAATACCGGATTTGGTACAACTTTCGATGAAGGTTTTTTGATAATCAAGGGAATCTTCAGGTAAGGTGATAAATAAACCTTCTGTTTCATCCACACAGTGACGAGCGATATTGCGCAGAATTTTATTTTCTTTAATACATTCTTCTGCTGATTCCTGATCGTTCACGGCATAACGCGCACCACTATGTAACAAACCGTGGTTACGACCTGTTGCGCCTGTCGCAATATCACGACGCTCTAATAAAATACAGTTAATTCCACGCAATGCACAGTCACGAGCAATCCCCGCACCTGTTGCACCGCCACCAATGATAATCACATCCGTCGAGATAGGTGAAAAATCACCCACATCACGATACATATTAGGCGATAATCCCATTGTTACCCCCAAAGCCAAAATATTAATTAAAAGAAACGTAAAAACTGTTACAAATTCCATGGCTATTGTATGGGAGAGCGCTTAAATTCACAACATTTTGAGCGAAAAAGAAAGCTATTTTGTGAAGTAGATCACATAATTTTCGTATTCGCTCATTTGTTAAAATTTTTTTTGTGAAATACATCACATTTTTGAATTATTTCTCTTTTTAATTTCTATTTTTATTTTATTATAATCTACATTCTTTAATTAATCATTGATCCATCTGTC
>CAJPKS010000143.1:0-4865 GCA_905371285.1 Haemophilus sp. HMSC068C11
ATTATTTCCTCCTATAATTTAATAATGTATTTTAACTTAGATTTTTCTTACATTTCTTCAAGTCCGCAACTAGTACCATCTTTAGTATAATATTCTGGATACCATGAGTTGCTTACAGCACGGAACATATACCCTTTTTGTAGCATAAGAGATGCTATACAACAATTCATGTAAGAAATCGAGATAATACTAAATACCGAGTCATTCGAAGTTGATTGGATAGATTTCTGTTACATTCAAATAACTATCGACATATGAATATCATGTTTTATATCTAAAAAAGGCTTACTGTTTATCCCAGCAAGCCTTTTAAAATCTAACTATTACGCAAATTGTTTTTTATTATTTAAATAGCGTTTCGCACATTCAGCTGCAGCAACTAAGCCGCCTGCCATCATAATAATATCTTTAATCACGAGTCGGCCAGCCCCTGAGAGATATGGGAAGCCATAATTAGGTGTTGGGAAGTCCCCACCTAAATTCGGCACCCAGGTTTCTGGCGTAAATATCAGGAAGGACAGCGTGACTATCGACATACCAAACGTGAGTAAGCCTCCAAATAGTCCGAGTGTCGGAGACCAAATTCCTGCTAATACTAAAATACCAATTGTCACAATGATTGCACCAATAATATAAGAAGCGGTATAGGTGCCATTAGCTTTATGCCACTCAATATTTTTAGCGACCATTTTGCCTTCAGGGTTTTTATATAAGGTATATTCTTTCACTAAAACACCCTTATCATTTGTCACTTCATTTGCACCGTTTTTGTAAAGGAAACTTAAGAAAGGACTATTTGACACAAAGTGTGCAATACCATCTGCCTCATATTGGCAAACTTTTAAGCCACCAATCCAAACCATCACAACACAAATCGCAATGCGGATAAAGTTAATAAATTGACGTTGCAATGGCGCAACAATATTAGCTAGCAATGTAACTAATGCACTCATGTAGAACTCCTCATATAGTTCAATTGATATTACGGGCATAATGCCCAAGAATTTTTATATAAACATTAACAATATTACTTGCTAATATTGTTGGCATTTTTTATTACTAAAATTTATGTAATAAAAAAGAGATACCAATTTCTTAGTATCTCTTATTTTAGATTAATTTACTGTGAGCAATCTCACATTATTTGAAATTCACTCTCGCATTTCTAAAAATTCTCATCCATGCACCATCTTCAGACCAATCTTCTGGATACCATGAGTTGCTCACGGCACGGAATACACGTTCTGGGTGTGGCATCATCGCGGCAATACGGCCATCCACATTAGAGATTGCAGTAATCCCTAATGCCGAACCGTTCGGGTTAGCCGGATAGGTTTCAGTCACGTTTAAATGGCTGTCGATATATTGCGCCACAATCAAGTTTTGCGCTTGAAGTGCGGTCAAATTCTCAGGTGTTTTGAATTCTACGCGACCTTCACCGTGAGAAACGGCAATCGGCATATGTGAACCCGCCATGCCTTTAAACCACAATGAGTTGGTGTCGTTGATTTTCACCATCGCAGCACGCGCTTCAAAGCGTTCTGATTTATTACGCACAAAACGTGGCCAGTTTTCCGCACCTGGGATGATTTCCGCAAGAGTGGAGATAAATTGACAGCCGTTACATACCCCTAATGAAAGAGTGTTTTCATTGGCGAAGAATTGGCTGAATTGATCGCGTAATTGTGGGTTGAATAAAATAGATTTTGCCCAACCGCCGCCCGCGCCTAATACGTCACCGTAAGAGAAGCCACCACAGGCCACCATCGCATTGAAGTCGTTTAAGTTGTAACGGCCTGCCATTAAATCACTCATGTGAACATCAATCGCCGCAAAGCCTGCTCGGTCAAAAGCGGCTGCCATTTCAACGTGGCTGTTTACGCCTTGTTCACGTAATACGGCTACTTTTGGTTTCACGCCTTTGCTGATGTAAGGCGCAGCAATATCTTCATTCACATCATAAGTTAAGTGAGCGGATAAACCTTTGTTGTCTGTGGCTTTTTTCGCTTCAAATTCTTGGTCGGCACATTCTGGGTTATCACGTAAGCGTTGCATTTGGTGAGTGAGTTCTGCCCAAATACCGCGTAATTCAGAGCGTTTTTCACTTAATAGTTTTTTGCTACCACGAGTGATTTCAAAACGATCTTCTGAGCTAACAGAACCGAGTTCATGCGTTAAATCAAGCAAGTCATGGGCTTTTAATACCTCACGCACCGCGCTTAATTCACTTTCTGATACTTGGATCACTGCACCTAATTCTTCATTGAATAACACGGATAAGTCATTGTCGCCTAATGCAGAAATATCCACATCCACACCGCAGTTACCCGCAAACGCCATTTCTGCAAGCGTGGTAATTAAACCACCGTCTGAACGGTCGTGGTAAGCCAATAATTTGCGCTCTGCTACTAGTGCTTGCATTGCATCAAAGAAGTTTTTCAGTTTAGCTACGTTTACCACATCAGCCGGTTTGTCACCTAATTGCTTATACACTTGCGCAAGTGCGGTCGCACCTAGGCGATTTTTTCTTTCGCCTAAATCAATCAATAATAAACGGCTTGCGCCTTTATCTGTGCGTAATTGAGGTGTCACGGTTTTGCGGACATCTTCCACGCGAGCAAAAGATGAAATCACTAAAGAAAGCGGAGCTGTTACTGATTTTTTCTCGCCATTTTCTTCCCAGGTGGTTTTCATCGACATGGAGTCTTTACCCACTGGAATGGTGATTCCTAATGCAGGGCAAAGTTCTTCACCCACTGCTTTTACCGCTTCATATAAGCCAGCGTCTTCACCACCATGACCTGCTGCAGACATCCAGTTTGCAGACAGTTTGATGCGTTTAATATTGCCAATGTTGGTGCCCGCAATGTTGGTAATGGATTCAGCCACCGATAAACGTGCAGAAGCACCAAAGTCTAATAATGCCACAGGTGCACGCTCGCCCATTGCCATGGCTTCACCGTGATAGCTGTCTAATGAAGCGGTTGTGACGGCCACATCAGACACCGGAATTTGCCATGGGCCTACCATTTGATCACGCGCTACCATACCTGTTACCGAACGGTCGCCAATGGTGATTAAGAACGTTTTTTCTGCCACCACCGGTAAACGTAATACACGATGAAAAGCTTCTTTTAATTGAATATTTTCTGTTGCAAGCGGTTGATTTTCGACAGTTTTTGACGAAACCTCGCGCGTCATTTTCGGGGTTTTGCCCAATAACACATTCATTGGCAAATCAATTGGATTATTATCAAAATGACTATCGTGCAAGGTTAAATGTTTCTCTTCCGTTGCCTCACCAATGACCGCAAACGGCGCACGCTCACGCTCACAAAGTGCGGTAAATAATTCGAGTTTTTCTGGTGCAACCGCTAATACATAACGTTCTTGCGATTCGTTACACCAAATTTCTAATGGCGACATCCCTTTTTCATCACAAAGGATGGAACGTAAGTCAAATTTACCGCCACGTTCGCCATCATGAACTAATTCAGGCATTGCATTGGATAAACCACCCGCACCCACATCGTGGATAAAGAGAATTGGGTTTTCATCACCTAATTGCCAGCAGCGATCAATCACCTCTTGGCAACGGCGTTCCATTTCTGGGTTTTCACGTTGAACAGAGGCAAAATCTAAATCTTCTTTTGATTTCCCGCTGTCCATCGAAGACGCTGCCCCACCGCCTAAGCCGATGTTCATGGCTGGGCCGCCTAATACGATCAATTTCGCACCGACTGGAATTTCACCTTTTTGAACGTGTTCGCCGCGAATATTACCAATACCGCCGGCTAACATAATCGGTTTATGATAACCTCGCACTTCTTCACCGTTGAAGCTGTTGACTTTCTCTTCATAGGTACGGAAATAACCCAATAACGCAGGACGACCAAATTCATTGTTAAATGCTGCGCCACCTAATGGGCCTTCAATCATAATATCTAAGGCTGAAGCAATACGGTTTGGTTTAGAAAGTGGATTTTCCCAAGGTTGTTCAAAGTTAGGAATCACGAGGTTTGATACGGAGAAACCGGTTAAACCCGCTTTAGGTTTTGCACCACGACCCGTTGCGCCTTCATCACGAATCTCACCGCCCGAACCTGTTGCAGCACCAGGGAATGGCGAAATCGCGGTTGGGTGGTTATGGGTTTCCACTTTCATTAAGATATGCGCATCTTCATTGTGATAGCGATATTGTCCATCTTGATCCGCAAAGAAACGGCCGACTTTTGAACCTTCCATTACCGCAGCATTATCTTTATAGGCTGAAAGCACGAAATCAGGGGTTTTCTCAAAGGTATTTTTAATCATCTTAAACAGGGATTTATCCTGTTTTTTGCCGTCAATAATCCAATCCGCATTAAAGATTTTATGGCGGCAGTGCTCAGAGTTGGCTTGCGCGAACATATAAAGTTCAATATCGTGTGGATTGCGCCCTAATTGGGTAAAGTTTTCCACCAAATAATCAATTTCATCTTCTGCCAGTGCCAAGCCTAATTCTACATTGGCTGTCACTAAGGCTTCACGTCCGCCTTTCAAAATATCCACGGTTTTAAACGGTTTCGGATCTTGATGACGGAATAAAATCTCTGCATCTTGCGGATTGCGCACCACGGTTTCCATCATTCGGTCATGTAAAAGTGCGGTCAATTTTTCTGTTGTTTTTTCATCAAGCGGTTGGCTTAACTCAAAATAATACGCCAAACCACGCTCAATGCGCTCTACTTCATTTAAACCGCAATTATGCGCGATATCCGTCGCTTTAGAAGACCAAGAAGAAATCGTGCCAACGCGAGGAATCACGATAAAGGTTTCACCTTTAGCATCGTGTTCTGCCAAGGTTGGGCCGTAATGTAACAATG
>CAJPKS010000144.1:0-4859 GCA_905371285.1 Haemophilus sp. HMSC068C11
GCATAAAATTTATCCTTAGTAAAGTAATAATTCAATCAATGGTTGGTATTTTATCGAAAATTTTTCTTCTCTACAAACAATCATTTAGCAGTGAAATGATTTGTTTTTATGGATAAAAAAAAGCAACGCTTTAGCGCTGCTTTTTTAATTAGGCTATATCAAATTACTAATAAAAATCACCAAAATAATCACAGGAACCACAAATTTGACATAGTTAAACCAAATTGTTGTGAAGCGTGAATTTGGTGTTGGTGATAGCTCTTTTTTTGCATCATCTTTTAATACGAAACCAACGAAAATGGCACAACCAAGTGCGGTCAACATAAAGAGAATATTTCCGCTGACGAAATCGAAGGCATCGAAAATGCTTTTACCGAAAATGGTGACATCTTTCCAAAGGTTATCACCCAGAATAGATGGCACGTTACCTAATAAGAAAATCCCCATTAAGGTAACAAAAATCGCTTTACCACGGCGCATTCTGAGTTTTTCTTGCAATGCGGTGATGATAACTTCGTAAATCGTAATTGATGTGGTTAATGCCGCAATAAGCAATAAGCCGAAGAACACGATAGCAAAGAATTTACCCGCCCATAAGTGTGAGAATACAATTGGTAAACTTTGGAAAACCAAGGTTGGCCCGGCGTTAGGTTCAATGCCGAATGTGAATAATGATGGGAAGATCATAAAACCACATAACACAGCGATAATAGTATTGGTGAAGCCTGTAATAACGGCTGTGTGAATAAGGTTTTCTTCTTTATTTAAATAGCTTGAGAGAGTAATTAATACACCGAAACCAAGGCTTAATGCGAAGAACACTTGCCCTAATACGAAGATGAATAATTTAGGGGTGATTTTGCTGAAATCAGGTTTTAAATAGAAAGTAACACCTTCCATTGCGCCAGGTAAGGTGAGGTTACGAATCACCATACCAATTAGGAAGATAAAGAGTAATGGCATTAAGTATTTAACAGAACGTTCAATCCCACCAATGATACCTTTCGCTAAAATAATGTAATTCACCGCCACGAACAGGAAGGTGTAAAGCATGATTTCCCATGGGCTGTTGCTGATGTGTAAATCGTAGAAATCTTTGGCCACTTCTTTTGTAATTGGGGCACTGATATCAAGGGTATTATTAATTAGGCTGATGATATAAGACATCACCCAACCACCAAGCACCATATAATAGGCCATGATACCAAATGCGCCAAGAAGCCCCATATAACCGATAATTTTCCAATATTTGGAAATGTTTTTACCTTTATCTTGGATTTTGTCGCCAAAGGCATCAATGGAATTCACACGCAAACGGCGACCGATGACGTTTTCCACTAAAATCATCGGGATACCAATCACAATCATCGCAATACAAAAGAGGAGTACATAGGCACCACCGCCATTTTCACCTACTAAATAAGGAAAGCGCCAAGTGGCTCCAAAGCCAACTGTCGCACCTGCAACGGTGAGCACATAAGTTAGTCGGCTAGACCACGTTTGGCGAGATTGATTGTTTGTTGTCATAATATATTCCGTTTAATTGTATTCGTTTAATATTCTGTTTTTTCTTTGTATTCGCAGAGATCTTCAATAATGCAAGCACCGCAGCGAGGTTTGCGCGCAGTGCAAGTATAACGCCCATGTAAAATAAGCCAGTGATGCACATCCACTTTAAATTCTTTTGGCACAACTTTGAGCAGTTTTTCTTCTACTTTTACCACATCTTTACCAGGGGCAAAATTCGTGCGGTTGCATACGCGAAAAATATGGGTATCCACTGCAATAGTCGGGTGGCCGAAAGCAGTATTTAATACCACATTCGCTGTTTTTCTGCCAACACCCGCAAGGGCTTCTAAGGCTTCACGGCTTTCAGGTACTTCGCCGTTGTGTTTCTCAACTAAATCACGACAGGTTTTAATAATATTTTCTGCTTTGCTGTTATAAAGCCCGATGGTTTTAATGTATTCTTTTAACCCCTCTAAGCCGAGATCTAAAATAGCTTGTGGGGTATTTGCCACAGGGAATAATTTTGCCGTCGCTTTATTCACACCTTTATCGGTCGCTTGAGCCGATAAGATCACCGCGATGAGTAGTTCAAAAGGCGAATTATACTCTAATTCCGTAGTGGGATGCGGGTTTTGCTCCCGAAGTCGAGTGAGGATTTCAATTCGTTTAGCTTGGTTCATTTTTTCATATCAATTCGGTTTTTAATCGCCAGTAGGATGCCTAATCCAATAAACGCACCTGGCGGAAGAATAAAGAGTAAAAAGCTGCTGTCAGCGTGATAAATATGTAATGTCAGGAATTTGGCGCCTTGACCAAATAGGTTTTCAATGCCTTCAAAAAGGGTACCTTGGCCTAAGATTTCACGTAATGCACCTAATACGGTGATACTTAATGCCATACCTAATCCCATCGAAAAACCATCCCAGGCAGCATGTGCTACGCTATTTTTAGAGGCAAAGGCTTCTGCACGACCGATGACGATACAGTTAGTCACGATTAAAGGAATAAAAATCCCAAGTGCTTGATAGAGTGTATAGGTATAAGCATTCATCAATAGTTGCACCACGGTTACGGTGGTGGCAATAATCATCACATAAATCGGAATACGGATTTCATGAGGAATTTGCTTACGAAAGAGTGAAACAACGGTGTTTGTACAGGTTAAAACCAACATAGTCGCCAAACCTAAACCTAATGCATTTGTTGCAGTACTTGAAACAGCCAACAGCGGACAAAGCCCTAATAATTGCACGAGGGTAGAGTTGTTTTTCCATACGCCTTGAATAAAGATTTCTTTCCAAACAGAAGGCGTTTGCGTTATTTCTTCTGAATTTTTAACCGCACTTTGCTCATCAAGTGCGGTCGTTTTTTCGGTTAAATCAGTCATAATAAATATCCTATTGCGCATATTTTTTTGCCATCTCGTTGAGTAATGCCTCATTTTCGAGCATCACGAGAGCAGAGCGTTTTACTTGATTCACAATCGCGCGTGGCGTAATCGTTGCGCCAGAAAATTGGTCGAATTTACCGCCATCTTTTTTGACTGCCCAATCTTTTAGACTTTCCGGTACGATAACTTGGTTTGTAAAACTTAAAATCCAGTCAGAAATGCGAAGTTCGATTTTATCGCCTAATCCAGGGGTTTCATGATGTTCGATGACACGCACACCTAAAACTTCACCTTTTGGAGTGATACCTACTAATAAACGGATATTCCCTGAATAACCATCTGGTGCCGTTGTTTCATAAGCATAGGCAGTTGGTACATGATCTTTAATAGCAAAATAGAGTTTTTGAATGCCTTTGAGTTTATCTTGCTCAGGTGTTTCTACGCTTTCAAGCAAGTTATTATTAAAATAATCTTGAGGGATTACTTGGAGCAATAACGCTTTTTGTTGTTCAGCCATGGCTTCATCAATTTTATCTTTTGTCAGCATATAAATGCCTGCAGAAACAGCGGTACATACAAGCGCAATAAAACCTAATAACAAACCAAAACGGGAGGTGACTTTAAAAATACCCATTATTTTCTCCCTTTTGCAAAGTGTCCCGCTACGCGAGGACGGGTGTAGTAGTCGATAAGTGGCACACAAATATTACTTAACAAAATCGCAAATGCCACGCCGTCAGGATAGTTTCCAAAGTAACGAATGAGGTAAACCAATAGTCCAACCAAAGTACCAAATACAAGCTTACCACGAGGTGTGATAGACGCTGTGACAGGGTCTGTCGCAATAAAGAACGCGCCAAACATCATGGCACCGCTAAAGAGCTGGCTAATCATACTTAAATGATGATGACCTGACCTCGCAGTGATTGTTGCTAAGGTCACAAAGGTCACGAGCATTGAAACGGGAATTTGCCAGTGAATTTTTTTCTTTAAGATTAATATAATTCCACCAAGCATGAATGCCAGATTTACTTGCCACCAACCTTCAGCAAAGTCAGTCCCGTTTTGTAATAAAATCGGTAATTTTACAAAATCATGGAATACGCTTTCATCGCCTTGATGCAAGTTATAGAAGATTTTGGCACTGTCTAATGGCGTCGCTTGTGTAATTCCATCAATGGAATGGACGAGTTGGCTTAAGCTAAAACCGTCAGTGGTTAAGCCTGTAAAAATTAAAGAAAGAGAATCTGCAAATGTTGGTGGTTCATTTAATAATGAAATCGGTGGCATCCAACTTGTCATTTGTAGTGGGAAAGAAATCAATAGCACCACATAACCCACCATAGCTGGATTGAAAGGGTTTTGTCCCAAACCGCCATAAACATGTTTACCTAAAATAACAGCGGAAAGCGTACCAATTAAAATCACCCAATAAGGTGCATAAGGCGGAATCGCCATCGCTAAAATTAAGGCAGTAAGCACCACACTAAAATCTGAAATATAGACCAGGTTTGGCTTATTACGCAATTTGGTCACAATAAACTCAAGTAATAATGCGAAAGAAATAGCCAAAGCGGATTGCACCAAAACACCCATTCCAAAATAATAAATCTGCGTGAGTAGGGCAGGCAGCATGGCTGCAATCACCCATAACATAATACGGGCGGTTAATTTGCCTGAATGGGTATGAGGCGAACTCTCCATTTTCTTAAACATAATCTTTTCCTGCGTTATTCTGTTTCTTTGGCCGCTTCAGCAGCCGCTTTTTTTGCTTTAGCTCTTGCTATGGCTGCTGCGATAGCGGCTTTTTTCGGATCAAGTGCGGTTGGATTTTCATCTATTTTTTCTACCGAACTTTCAGTTGCATGTGTTGTAACTGATTCACTTTGAGCGGCAGCTTTCTTGGCTTTAGCTCTTGCTATGGCTGCTGCGATAGCGGCTTTTTTCGGATCAAGTGCGG
>CAJPKS010000145.1:0-4819 GCA_905371285.1 Haemophilus sp. HMSC068C11
TATTACAACTGTTACAATATACAGTAAAGAGATTTTTTAATTTTAGAATTAGAAATTTTTAAGCCAGCCTAATTTCGTGCTTAATACATTGTAATAATTATAATTTTTCAGGTGTAATAGGCGCAGTTTATGCGGGCTTTTTTCAATATGAACGATATCATCAGGAGAAAAATCTAGCGCAATTTGACTATCACAGCCTAATTCCAACTGTGAAGTATTATGTTCCGCAAAACGAATTGAAATTTTACTGTCTCCATCAATCACTAATGGTCGAGAAGAAAGTGTGTGTGGGAACATCGGCACAAGGGCAATCGCATTTAAATTTGGCGTTAAAATCGGGCCGCCAGCGGAAAGCGAATAAGCGGTTGAACCCGTGGGAGTGGAAACAATCAAACCATCTGAACGTTGAGAAAAGGCGAATTTATCATTGATGTAAACATGGAAATCAATCATGTGCGCAATTTTAGCCGGATGAATCACCGCCTCATTTACGGCATTGCTACTGGAGATAATTTCGCCGTTTCGTTCAATTTTAGCTTCCAATAAAAAACGCTCTTCCACAAAAAACTCACCATGTTCTAAACACGCTTCGAGCTGTGCATAAGCATTTTTCGGGTCAATATCGGTCAAAAAGCCTAAGTTGCCTCGGTTAATACCAATCATTGGAATATTATATTTAGCCAAAATGCGAGCACGCCCTAGCATATTGCCATCACCACCGATTACAATCACGAGTTGAGCTTGCTCTCCAATTTCTTCAACCGTTGCTAACACCTCTTCCGGTAAACCGAATTTTTCACCCACCTCTTTTTCGACTAAAACTTGATATCCTCGCTCTTTCAGCCATTGATACAAGTTTTTATGCATTTGCAAATTAATGTCGCGACGTGGTTTTCCCATCAAGGCGATGGTTTTAAATGATTTGACTAATTCATCCATAACTATGATTGCTCCCAAGTGCAAACTCATCGATTTCTGACCGCACTTGAATTTAAAATTTTAGCCATTATATTACATAGCAATTCAGTTTTGCTAAAATAGCACTAATTTTTGATAAATGGAGAAAAAGATGTCAGAACAAGCACAAAACTTAAATGAAAATGAAGAACTTGTTGAAGAAGTTCAGCAAGAAACCACCGCAACGGAAGATCCGTTAGAAGAAGCGATCGCTCGCGTACAAGAACTTGAAGAACAATTAAAAGCACAAGTAGAAGAAACCTCTAAAAAAGAGCAAGATTTATTGCTCCGTACGCGTGCTGAAATTGATAATATGCGTCGTCGTAGTGAACAAGACATCGAAAAAGCACATAAATTTGCGCTCGAAAAATTCTCAAAAGACATTTTAAATACCATTGATAACTTAGAGCGTGCGCTTGCAACGCCTGCCAATAAGGAAGATGAAAACATCAAAGCCTTATTCGATGGCGTCGAGCTGACTTTAAAAGAGTTACTCTCAACAGTTTCTCGCTTTGGTGTCGAGCCTGTTGGTGCAGTAGGTGATACCTTTAATCCGGATCTTCACCAAGCTATCTCTATGCAACCAGCAGAAGGCTTTACAACTAATCAAATCACCACCGTTTTACAAAAAGGTTATACCTTAAATGGTCGAGTGATTCGCCCAGCCATGGTAATGGTTGCAGCTTAATTTCTTTTCTATGACTTAAAGAGCGGACGATTTTTCGTCCGTTTTTTTATTGCCAAAAATCTTGACATAGATCAAATTTATTAAAAAATAATTTGAGAATAATTCTCAATAAAAACTCTCTTGATTTCCAGATTTAGCAAGGTTCCTCCACAATTTTAAGCATCAAAAAACATAAAATAACACTACATATTGTGTGTTGATCTATTAAATAAAACTATATATAGTGCTTTCGTTTTTTTTTAAAGTTAGCCTATATAGGAGTCATAAAATGAATGCTTTCTTCGTGATTAAACGTGATGGTTCACGAATTGGGTTTGACCTACAACGTATTACTAATGCAATCAGAAAAGCGGCAAGTGCGGTCAATATTGTTGATGAAATTTATATCCATGATCTGAGCCAGCGAATTAATACCGAGATTTTTAGTCACTATCAGCATGAAATTGATATCAACCAGATTCAAAAAATCGTTGAAGATCACTTAATGACAAGCAAGTATCCCCAAATTGCACGTGCTTATATTGAATATCGTCACGATCGCGACCTGGCTCGTGAAAAACGCAGTCAATTAACCAAAGAAATTGAAGGACTGATTGAACAAAGCAACGTCGAATTGCTTAACGAAAATGCAAATAAAGATGCGAAAGTGATCCCTACCCAACGTGATTTACTGGCGGGTATTGTGGCAAAACATTATGCCAAACGTCACATTCTGCCAAGAGATGTTGTTGAAGCTCATGAAAAAGGCGAAATCCATTATCACGACTTAGACTACGCGCCATTTTTCCCAATGTTTAACTGCATGCTGGTTGATCTAAAAGGTATGCTTTCACATGGTTTTAAAATGGGTAATGCCGAAATTGAACCGCCTAAATCTATCGGCACAGCAACAGCGGTTACTGCACAAATTATTGCTCAAGTAGCCAGCCATATTTATGGCGGTACAACCATTAATCGCATTGATGAAGTGCTTGCGCCGTATGTTCAACTCAGTTTTGAAAAACATTTGAAAAACGCTGCACAATGGCAAATTCCGGATGCGGAAGGTTATGCAAAAGCGCTAATTGAAAAAGAATGTTTTGATGCGTTTCAATCCCTTGAATATGAAGTTAACACGCTCCATACGTCCAATGGTCAAACGCCGTTTGTTACCTTTGGTTTTGGTTTAGGTACAAGTTGGCAAGAACGTTTAATTCAACAGTCGATTTTGAAAAACCGTATTCGTGGTTTGGGTAAAAATCATAAAACACCGGTCTTCCCTAAACTGGTCTTTACCATTAAAAAAGGCGTGAACCAAAACGAACAAGATCCAAACTATGATATTAAAAAACTGGCATTAGAATGCGCATCAAAACGCATGTATCCAGATATTTTAAACTATGATCAAGTGGTTAAAGTTACAGGCTCATTCAAAGCGCCAATGGGTTGTCGTAGCTTCTTGGGTGCTTATGAAGAAAACGGTCATGAAGTGCATGATGGTCGCAATAATTTAGGCGTGGTGAGTTTGAATCTGCCTCGTATTGCTCTTGAAGCACAAGGAAACGAAGAAAAATTCTACCGCACTTTAGATGAACGCTTAGCCCTTGCGAAGAAAGCCTTGCTTACACGTATCGCTCGCTTAGAAAATACCAAAGCTCGTGTCGCACCAATTCTTTATATGGAAGGTGCGTGTGGCGTTCGATTAAAAGCTGATGATAACGTTGCCGATATTTTCAAAAATGGACGAGCATCAATTTCTTTAGGCTATATTGGCATTCACGAAACCATCAATGCACTGTATAAACAAGGGCATATTTTTGACGATGAACAACTACGCGAAAAAGGCATCGCGATTGTGCGTCGTTTAAGTGAAGCAGTCAAACAATGGCAGAAAGAAACTGGCTATGCATTTAGCCTTTATTCCACACCAAGTGAAAACTTGTGCGATCGCTTCTGTCGTTTAGATACCAAACAATTTGGAGTCATTGAAGGCGTTACCGATAAAGGCTACTACACTAATAGCTATCACTTAGATGTAGAGAAAAAAGTGAATCCATACGATAAATTAGACTTTGAAATGCCTTATCCTGAATTAGCAAGCGGGGGCTTTATTTGTTATGGCGAATACCCAAATATTCAACATAATCTGAAGGCACTCGAAGATGTGTGGGATTATAGCTACGATCGCGTGCCTTATTATGGCACTAATACGCCAATTGATGAATGTTACGAATGTGGTTTCACAGGAGAATTTAATTGCACAAGTAAAGGCTTTGTTTGTCCGAAATGTGGCAACCATGACAGTGCAAAAGTGTCTGTAACCCGACGAGTTTGCGGTTATCTCGGCAGTCCTGATGCTCGCCCATTCAATGCGGGTAAACAGGAAGAAGTAAAACGCCGTGTAAAACATCTATAATGGTCGTTTCGTTATTATGATAAAATAGCTCATCAAAAATGAGCTATTTTTATTTCAATAAATAAGGAAGAATCATGCCAACACTTACACAAATCACTCAATCCATCATGCAAGATCCTGACAATCAATCTTTTACGTCACAAGGCATTGAACCGCTTTTTGCTGCACCAACCACGGCTCGTATTAATATTGTCGGACAAGCCCCCGGAATTAAAGCCCAAGAAAGTCGTTTATATTGGAATGATAAAAGCGGTGATCGCCTACGTGAATGGCTAGATGTGGATCGCGATACCTTTTATCATTCAGGTATGTTTGCAGTTATCCCAATGGATTTTTATTACCCAGGGAAAGGAAAATCGGGTGATTTACCACCGCGCAAAGGTTTCGCGGAAAAATGGCATCCAGCAATTCTTGCTAATTTACCCAATATTGAGCTGACGATTCTCATTGGACAATATGCACAAAAATACTATTTGCCAGAAAATAACCTTAATGTCACTGAGACTGTTCACCATTTCCGTGATTTTCTCCCTCAATTTCTTCCGCTCGTTCACCCTTCTCCACGCAACCAAATTTGGCTCAAGAAGAATCCGTGGTTTGAACAAGAAATAGTACCAACATTACAAAAACAAGTGAAAGCGATTTTATCCCGTTAAACAAATATTCCACGAATAAAAAGCGGTCAAAAATATCTGATTTTGACCGCTCTTTGCTTTAATACTAATCAATTTTTAGTACCTCCCTATTTTCTGATTAAACACACTTATGCTAGAAGCGCC
>CAJPKS010000146.1:0-4763 GCA_905371285.1 Haemophilus sp. HMSC068C11
TGCGCTCGGAAAGATCAGCGATTTTGTTTTTGATTGGATTAATTTCAAACATAATAAATAAACCTCTATAAACGGCGGAAGTATAAGTCATTTTCAGTTTTTTGGGTAGTTTGGCTTTCACAAATCATCGATCCATTTATAATTCTAAACTTTGTTGTTTAGATATTTAGGAATAAAAATGAAAAAATTACTCACCGCACTTTTAATCACTGCTTCTGCCACTGCAATGGCGAGTGATGCTGAGATTAAATCGAAATTACAAGCATTAGGTGCGAAAAATATTGAAGTGAAAGATTCACCGGTAAAAGGCCTTAAAACAGCTGTGACTGATCAAGGCATTTTATATGTGAGCGAAAATGGTCAATATGTTTTGCAAGGCAAAATGTATGAATTAACAAATAAAGGCCCGGTTGATGTGGCTGGTAAACTTTTAGCAGATAAAGTGAATGCGTTAAAAAACGAAATGATCATTTATCCGGCAAAAAATGAAAAATATGTTGTGACCGTATTCATGGATATTACTTGTCATTATTGTCATATTCTTCATCAACAAGTGAAAGAATATAATGATTTAGGTATTACCGTTCGTTATCTTGCATTCCCGCGTGCTGGAATGAATGAAACTGCTCGCCAAATGGAAGCCATTTGGACAGCGAAAGATCCTGTATTTGCATTGAATGAAGCTGAAAAAGGTAACTTACCGAAAGAATTGAAAACGCCTAACATTGTGAAAAAACACTATGATTTAGGTGTACAACTTGGAGTGAAAGGTACGCCAAGTATTGTGACTTCAACAGGTGAAATGCTTGGGGGATATTTAAAACCTCAAGATTTATTAGCTGTGTTACAAGAATCTGCACAATAATTGTTAGTAGTGAGGGCGTATTGTATACGCCCTTAAAATATTCATATCATCAAAGCGCATATTGAATGTTCCTTTAGTGGGCATTTTAAATAACGAAATACCGTGAAAAAACTCATCAAACGTCGTGAAATTCCTGCCGGAAATCCTGTTTCAGATAATGCATTACTCGATCGTCTCTATCGTTCTCGCCATATTAAAAATAGCCAAGAATTAGACCGCACTTTGCAATCAATGCTGAATCCCAATCAATTACACGGTATTCAACAAGCCGTAGATTTATTGGTTGAAGCTTATCAACAGCAACAGAAGATTGTTATCGTCGGTGATTTTGATGCAGACGGGGCAACGAGTACGGCGCTTTCAGTACTAGCTTTGCGTATGCTGGGCTTTACTGATGTGGAATATCTCGTGCCAAATCGTTTTGAGCAAGGGTATGGTTTGAGTGTACCCGTTGCTGAAATGGCAATGGAAAAAGGCGTACAGTTATTGATGACGGTGGATAACGGGGTATCGTCTTTTGATGGGGTGGCGTATTTAAAAGAGCAGGGTGTGAAGGTGTTAATTACCGATCATCACTTGCCCCCAGAAATATTGCCGAATGCTGATGCCATTGTTAATCCAAATTTGCAACAATGTGATTTTCCTTCAAAATGTTTAGCCGGCGTAGGCGTGGCGTTTTATTTAATGCTCGCTTTACGAGCCAAATTTCGAGAGTTGGGTATTTTTACGACAGAAACACAGCCTAATTTTACTGAATTACTGGATTTAGTCGCGCTCGGCACAATTGCAGACGTTGTTCCCCTTGATCAAAATAACCGTGTTTTAGCCCATCAAGGGTTGATGAGAATTCGTGCGAAACGTTGTCGACCAGGAATTATTGCTCTTGCTGAAGTGGCTAATCGAGAAGTTGAAAAACTTTGTTCAGCTGATTTGGGCTTTGCGATTGCCCCACGTTTAAATGCAGCGGGCCGATTAGACAATATGTCTGTTGGTGTGGAGTTATTACTTGCAGAAAGCATGCCAGAGGCAAGAGCTCAAGCCTTGGATTTGGACAGTTTAAATCAAGCTCGAAAAGAAATTGAGCAAGGCATGAAGTTGGAAGCCTTAGAAATTTGCCGAAATCTCACCGCACTTTCTGATGAATTGCCGATGGGAATCGCCTTATTTCAGCCAGATTGGCATCAAGGTGTATTAGGTATTGTAGCTTCTCGAATCAAAGATCAATACCATCGACCAGTCATTGCTTTTGCGCAAGATCAAGATGGCATTTTAAAAGGTTCTGCACGTTCAATTGAAGGCTTGCATATGCGCGATGTATTAGAGCGTATTCATTCCCAACATCCTGATATGATTTTAAAATTTGGCGGTCATGCTATGGCGGCAGGATTAAGCATTAAAGAAAGCTTTTTCCCTGAATTTCAAAAGATTTTTAATCAAACGGTGCAAGATTGGTTAAATGAAGATCAATTACAAGGTGTGATTTGGACGGATGGCGAACTTCAAGCAAATGAATTTAGTATTGAAACAGCAGAAGTGATAAAATCTGGCGGACCTTGGGGACAAGCCTTTCCTGAGCCTGTTTTTGATGGTGAATTTAAAATTTTTGAGCAACGAGCTATCGGGCAAAATCAAAATCATTTAAAAATGCTTGTTGAGCCTAAAAATGGTGGTCCATTATTAGATGCCATTGCGTTTAATATCGATACTCGGTATTATCCAGATTTGTCGATTAAGCAGGCAAAATTTGCTTATAAGTTAGAAATTAATGAGTTTCGTGGAAATCGAAACCTTCAATTATTAGTCGATTATATTGAACCAATTGGTTAATTTATGAAAAAAGTTTGGCAGAATAAATTATTGAAAGGATCCTTTGCAATGATATTGCTGAGTGTGACAAATGTCGCATTCGGTGAAGTCAGTGCAAAGGATTTTTCTGCCAAAAATCCACCGCACTTACCACCAGCAAACGTGGCACAGTTTGAAGACGGTCGAGATTATTTTTCATACCAAGAACCCATTGAGCAAGCCAAAAGAAGCGATCGTAAAATCCCTATCCAATTTTTCTTTGACTATGACTGCCGAGTTTGTTCTTCAGCCCAAGACATCTTGCAGCTTTATAGCCAAATTCGCCCAAATAAAGTGGCACTAGATGAATATCCGGTTGCCACGAATGAAGCAAAATTTTCAGCGACAATATTCTATACCTTACAGCGTTTAAAAGTAGACGAGTTGTCAGATACGCTGTTATTTGAAACCTCTGAAAAGGCACGTTATACCGAATTATCGTCATTAGATAAGATGCGAGAATGGATAATTTCGCAAGGGATCAGCAAAGCTGAATTTAATAAAGTTGTACATTCCAAAGAAGTAAACGAAGATGTGAATAACGCCATTAATTTAACGGAAGAATATGGTGTATTCACGTTCCCTTATGTGGTTGTGGGCGGAAAATATGTTCTCACCGCGAGTACATTGTATAACGATGATTATGGCGTAGCGGTATTAGATTTCTTAGTGAATAAACTCGAACAAGAAAGGAAAAAATAATGAAAATCGGGATTGTTGGTGCAATGGCACAAGAAGTGGAAATTTTATCCCAATTAATGACAGATAAAAGAGAAACAAAAGTCGCAAGTGCGGTCCTTTTTGAAGGCAAAATTAATGGTAAAGAGGTCGCATTATTGCAATCTGGGATTGGTAAAGTCGCCGCGACTATTGGCACTACCGCTTTATTACAATTGGCTAAACCGGATGTGGTTTTAAATACCGGCTCAGCAGGCGGTGTCGCAAAAGGTCTAAAAGTAGGAGATATCGTTATTTCGGATGAAACCCGCTATCACGATGCCGATGTGACAGCTTTTGGCTATGAAAAACGTCAATTACATGCAAATCCCGCGGCTTTTCTTTCAGATAAAAAATTAGCAGATTTAGCCGATGAAATTGCACAGTCACAAGGACAAAATGTAAAACGTGGTTTAATTTGCTCGGGTGATAGTTTTATTAATAGCGAAGAAAAAATTGCTCAAATTAAAGTGGATTTCCCCAATGTGACAGCAGTAGAAATGGAAGCGACGGCGATTGCACAAGTTTGTCATGCCTTTAACGTACCTTTTGTGGTCGTTCGTGCAATTTCGGATGCAGGAGATGGCGAAGCGAGTATGTCATTTGAAGAATTTCTCCCACTTGCAGCAAAACAATCCTCTGCATTAGTGTTGGGCATGATAGAAAGATTATAAGAGGTAATGTATGGGTATGGTTATCACCGTTGATGGCCCAAGTGGGGCTGGAAAAGGAACGCTTTGCTATGCATTGGCAGAGAAGTTAGGTTTTACCTTATTAGATAGTGGCGCCATTTATCGCGTGACGGCATTGGCTGCGCTGAAACGTCATGCTGACTTAACCGATGAAGAAGGATTAGCGGAGTTAGCACGTCATTTAGATATCCAGTTCATCCCGAAAAATGGAGAAGTCAATGTGCTTCTTGGTGGGATGGATGTGAGTCATTTAATCCGTACGCAAGAAGTGGCGGAAGCTGCGTCAAAAGTGGCGGTTTTTCCTAAAGTGCGGTCAGCTTTACTGCAACTTCAACAGGATTTTGGTAAAAATGATGGCCTGATTGCGGATGGGAGAGATATGGGAACCGTGGTTTTCCCAAATGCGCAAGTGAAACTGTTTTTGGATGCAAGTGCAGAAGAACGTGCAAAAAGACGCTATAAACAGTTGCAAAATAAGGGAATTAATGGTAACTTTGCACAGATTTTAGCCGAGATACAAGAACGCGATTTTCGCGATAGAAATCGTGAGGTTGCGCCATTGAAACCGGCTGATGATGCTTTATTGTTAGATAGTACAACATTGAGTATTGATGAAGTCATTGCTCAAGCGTTAGCTTATATTC